>NZ_CDSBKO010000033.1:0-62918 GCF_977115655.1 Aquimarina sp. | reverse complement strand
ACCAATCCAATTAGAAAGTTTTGTCTGCGTGACTTTTTGAAATTAAACCTAACGGTCTTGTATATGAAACGTAGCGTATAAATAGACGCTAACTTTTCGGATTATACACGAGCCAAATTAAAAAATTTGGCGGACTTCGCAAATACACAAAAACCTCTCGTAAAGCCTGTAATAGCTATGTTTTATATACGGTGTGTGTGCCTTGAATGGTAAATATAGTTCATTTAGATGAACTTCCCAAAGGGTTAAAGTCCCGTATGCACGGAGTCGTGTCCGTAAGCAAAGTAAGTGGCAAGGTGGTTTAGGGTGACCTATACACTAAAGTAAGCCGGACTACGTAGTTGGTACTGACGAACAGAAACTGGATACCGAGGCTATTTTAATTTGGATAAGCTAGCACATCATAGTAACGTCCACAAGAAAGGGTTAAGATAGTAGATTCAGCAGGCATTAACTAGAGGGTATTTATCTTACCGAGGGAGGTCTCTACAACTACGAGTTGGTTAAGTAGAGAAGTCAGCAGAAGTCATAGTACTTATGGGAAACGAGTTGCAAATAGAAATTGCATAGGTCTCACAAGTAAGGAAGGACAGAACGTATTCTTTTTGGAAATTCGCATAGGAGCTTTCTAAAGTAGCCTATGTTTAAAGTACAGAATAGTCGTTATCGGTGTAAAGAGCGATACGAAGATGGAGTACGAACCGCCGTATACGAGACCCGTACGTACGGTGGTGTGAGAGCCTCAACGCGGTAATTAATTGCCGCGTCGGGCTACTCGATTGGCAGTAGTATTTTCTATTTCATTTATATATTCAATATCAATTAATCGTTTAAATCTTTTTTGGTACTGGCTTTTTGGTAAATATTTCAATAATAGATAAAGAATTTTTGTTTGAACACTATTCTTTGTTAAAGACATTTTTCCAATTTTCCAAGATTGTTTCACAACATATTCCACTTTTTTTAATCGAAGATTTTGGTAGTTAGAGAAAGTTGCTTTTGAATTACTTTTAAGACAAAGACCTAAAACATAAGCATCTTCTATTGCTTGACAAGCTCCTTGACCAAGATTTGGTGTTGTAGCGTGGATGGAATCTCCAATAAAAACAGTATTTTTTGAAAACCAGTTCTTGTAATTAGGCTTTATATCTGCCATTTCATTTTCTAGAATACTATTTTCATCTGTTTTACTCAACATTTCTAGTATTTTTTGGTCAAAATTCTGATATGTTTTTAACAGATAGCCTTTTAATGAACTAGATAAATCCTTATTAAAGTTCTTTTTTTCTTGAACAGCTAGCCAAAATATTTTAGTGTCACTTATTGGTAAAAACAAAAATCGTAACGTTCCTTCAAAAAGTTCATAATAAGTATGTTTTAAGTCAGAATCAATCTCAAAATCTGTAATTCCTCGCCATACAATCTGATGTGTTTTCCTAACTTCAATTTCTGGAAAAATAAATTTTCTAATGGTTGAATTAATTCCATCAGAAGCGATTAATGTATTAAATTCAAACGTTGTGTTGTCTTTGAAATTAACTTTTACAATTTCATCATTTTCAATACTTTCTAATTCTTTGTTTAATTCAAATGAATTTTTATCCAATTTATTAGAAATTGTATCTATTATTGAAGCTCGATGAATAGCATAAACTTCTTCAGGAAAAGGAACTTCTTTAAGAACTTTTAATTTTTCGGTAGCGAGTATTGTTTTCTTAATTAAATGTCCTTTTTCTCTTATTTCGTTTCCAATCTTTAGTTTGTCAAAAATCTTTAGGGCATTAGAAGAAATTCCAATACCTGCTCCGACTTCTTTAAATTCGTTAGATTTTTCAAAAAGTTTAAAATCTATTTTATTTCTTTTTAACATCAAAGCCATTGTTAATCCACCAATCCCTCCTCCAATAATTCCAATTTTATTCTTTGGTGTTCTCATTTTTGTCATATTACTGCCAACAATAAAGTATGTGTACTGGTACACATATATCCATTATATATTTCTTACAAATCTAGCGGATTTCTAATGGATTTAAAATTATTTATTATGGTTTAAGTGTATATTTTGGTATTGCTATGTTCTAATAAGGTTTCTAGATTTCTTAAACTCAATAGGTGTATTTAAGGAACATTCTCAAGTTATCAGACTAGTGTAAGTTTTTTATTCCTCTATAAGTCTTCTATGATAATTTATTTGTCCAAGATGATACGTTAGATGATTGATTAAATGAACCAGTAGGTATTCATTTGTTTCTACGGTGGGAAACTTCATAATCGGATACTCTTTTTTCAAATCTTGACTGGTGAGAGAGCTTAGTGATTTTTTAACCATTTCTATGGTATTATGTATACTTTCTATCAACTCTTTTTTAGGGACATTTTTTTGGGTAAATTCAAGTTCTCTATTCCTTACATAATTTGTTTTTCCAATTTCTTTTCCGATAAATGTGTGCAAATTCCCAATTAAATGCAGGGTTAAATTTCCTGCGGAATTAGAAATGCTTTTTTCTATTCGCCAAATATTTTCTTCCTTCTTATAGAGTTCTATTTCGTTGATTAATTTGTTTAAGTCTCTTTCAAAAAAGGTTATTAATTCGTCTTTATTCATTGGTTTAATCTTTATTTTATACAAAAACGGTTATTAAGGGATATAGTTTACACAACGTATAGACTAATTTGCTATAGGGATTGGCTTTTTTGTTGTGTATCCAAAGTTAAATTTTTTGAATAAAGAGAAACTGATTTTCGTATTTTTATTTTGTTGTACCTCTGTTAAAAACAAGTTATTAAATCTCCTATATCGAGATCTATAAAGGGCATCTTAGAATCTTTGAATCCTATTTTGAAACCTGCAAATTGCATCTTGCCATTGTCTAACTTCATTTTGATAGTTGCGAAGTGTATCTTGATGGTCTCTGACTTCATATCGATACCTTTGGATTGTATATCGATCTTATCGAACTTCATTTTGATATTTGCGAAGGACACCTTGGCAGTTTCAAACCTTGTCTTGAAACCTTCGAAGGACACCCTGGCAGCTTCAAAGTTCATATCGATACCTTCGAAATGCATTTTGATGTTGTCGAACCTCATCCAAAGAGCATCGGAGTGTAAAAAAGAATTTTTAGAGTAAAGTGTTTTTAATTAGGAACCTTACTATTATTCTTAAGAATTATTACGACTAATACTCATCTTCATTTTTTTAATGCTTGTGTCAATTTAATCATTGTTTTGAAGGAAATATCTGGATAGGCAACTTGATTTACTGTTCCAACAATGTATACTTTTTCTTTTGGGCTGTAATAAGCTAATGCCCCAGAAAGCCCTGAATGCCCTAAAAATATAGGTACAGCACCAGTCGGGTTAAAAAACCAAGGGAGTTTAAATAAGTGTATGCCTATACCTGAACGCATTGGGAAAAATATCTTATTCCATTTTTGCAATTCATTAATGTATTCGATGGGGAATAGCTTACCTGTAAAAAATGCTTCTATAAATATTAGCATTTCGGCTGATGTCGAAACAATGCCACCATCTGGGCCAAATGAAGTCATTGCTTTAGGAATGTTTAGTTCTCTGTCCTTGTAATAAAGCGTTTTTGGTGTAGTGTCGGTAAAATCTTGATAAAGGTATGTTTTTGATAAGCCCAGTGGTTTTATAATTAAATTGGTACAATTTTCAGAAAAAGATGTATTAGTGATTATTTCAATGATTTTGCCAAGTAATTGAAAATTTGCATCCGAATAATTTGCTTTTTTCTTTGTACCAGGAATAAAAAGTGGTTTCATTGCTTTAGTCCTTTCCATGGCTTGTTTAAAAGTCCAGGATTGATCATTACCACTTTTAATTTCATCCTCCAAACTTTTTCCGTTTTTACCTTTCCCCTGAAAATAGTCAGGAAGCCCAGATGTATGAGCAAGTAAGTGTTGGATAGTTAATCTGTCTGAATAATCTTTTCCCTTGAAAACGTGCAAAGCACTCATAACCGATTCATTTAAATAGGTACTAATCTTATCTTCAAGGTTTAGTTTTCCTTCTGATTTTAATCGTAAAATAATTGCCGTGGTAAATAATTTTGTTGTGCTGGCAATGAAGTAAGGTTGTTCATTAGATAAATTTCCTGAAGCACCATGCCATATTAAATCGGCTTTTTTTATAGCGAACGAAGTCCCGAATATTTTCTTTTTATCTACTGTTTTATCCAAAACAGTTTGTAGCAAATTTTCTTTATCAACCATATTTTGTCTGTATAAAATCTGTAGCATTAAAAAGATAAAAATATTATTTTTTTATGCCTATTTCACGATGTGTAATAATCTAGTTAACGTATAGCTATGCGTAATGCGAAAGTAGAAAATCATTAGTAGAATTGACACTTTTTTTAATATTTTAGTTAAATCAGATTTAGGTTGTTATTTCAAGTTTTTACCAAGGCTCAAAAATTACTCCAGAAGAGGAATCTATACGAGCGCCGGTAACAGATTGTAAACAATTTATTTCGTTTCTGTCTCGTAATACGCCCATAAAGGCAAAAATTAAGGCTTCTTTAAAATCTATAATTTCTTCTGAAGGTACCATAACCGTAATAGAATACCCTAGTTTTTGTTGTAATACTTTGATAAGGAAATCATTTTTTGCACCGCCACCAGTAACCAGTAAAGAAGCGTTTTTACTTTTGGTAGCTGTAATAGCAAAAGTAATTTGAGTAGCAATATGGTGTACTGCGGTATGTAAAAGATTTTGAGCAGTATCTGGAGTAGCATCTATAATGGGGACTATCTTTTTGATAAACCATTCGTATCCCAAAGATTTAGGAAATGGTAGTTTATAGTATTCTAAATTATTTAGAGTGTCTAATAAATATCTGTTTAGGGTGCCTGTTTTGGCAATTTCTCCGCCTTTATCGTATGTTTTTCCTATAGTAGCACAAATATAATTAAGTAACATATTGGCAGGAGAAATATCGTAGGCAATTCTTTTTCCTTCCATAGTAAAAGAAATATTGCTAATCCCACCCAAGTTGAGACAAAAATCATAGGTACCAAATAGTAATTGATCTCCTATGGGTACCAGAGGTGCTCCCTGACCTCCCAGATCTACATCGTTGGTTCTAAAATCACAGATAACTTTTTGTCCAGATGCATTAGCCAGATGTTGCCCGGATCCTATTTGAAAGGTTACTCCAATTTCTGGTTGATGAAAAACGGTATGCCCATGACTGGCAACAAAATCTACCGTAAGATTATTTTGAGCTATAAATTTTTTAACCTGTTTGCCCAGCCAATTTCCATACTCATTATGAAAAGCTAATAAATCTACAGTATTTAAGTGTATTGCGTTTTTTAGCTTGTTTTTTAAATAATCGGTATATTCTATAGCGTTTGTATAAAGAATAGAGAAGGACCAAAGCCCTTCTTTATTTTCGAATTTGCAACAAGCAATGTCCAAACCATCCAGCGAGGTTCCAGACATTAAACCGATTACAGTATATTGTTTTTTCATAATGTGATGGATTAAAGTCGTACAGGGGATTTTCCTACAGCTTTATGTTGTCCAACAAAATGCTGTGCTGCTACTTGCTGAAAGGTTTCAAAATCCTGATAGGCAAGTATTATATTTGCAATATTTTTGGTAGGTAATACCCGCAAAGCATAAGGGTTACCAAATAGATAGAGTACTACATTTTTTGTTTTACTTAACTCCAGAATCCTGTCTTTTATTTCGGCATTCATACCAAATTCCTGCATCGGTTTTATAGAGGGAGGAAACAATGCTATCCCTATATTATTGGTAGTAAATCCAGACACTGGGCTATGGATATCCTTTATAGAGGTGCAGTACTTCGATTTTTTGATTTCTTTACAAAACACACAATCTGTGGATCTGCCCAGAACAAGGATCTCAAATTTTTCGGTATTAAATTTTTCGAAACTTTTTATATCTGCTTTGTGGTAGGTAATGGATTGCTTTGCAATAGCATGATTTATACTGGTTGCTTTTTCAAAATCAAAAACAGCAGTAGAGGTGGTTTCTTTAAAAGCATTTTCTTTCAGCTTTTGTATTCTGCTAAAACTTTCTTCAATTTGCTTATTAGTTCCATTTTTTTCTATAGCAAGAATACCTTCTTCTACATGTTCGGCAAAACATAATATATCGTTTCCTGCATCAAAAGCTTTCCACTCCAGGACTCCTTTTTTAGGGTATAGTTTAGAAACGCTGTGCATATTAAGTGCATCAGAGATTACTACGCCTTCAAAACCTAATTCTTTACGAAGTATTCCTTTTATAATATCTTTGGAAAGGGTTGCAGAAACATTTTTTCCTTGGGATAAAGAAGGGACTGCTAAATGTCCGATCAGGATACTGTCTATTTTGGATTCGATTGCTTTTATGAAAGGGTAAAGCTCCTGGTTGTATAAATCTTGTTTGGATGTATGTATTACAGGAAGCCCCAAATGCGAATCTACTTCGGTATCTCCATGCCCGGGAAAGTGTTTAAAACATCCTAATATTCCTGAAGCTTTTAGACCATTATAAAAAGCAAGGGAGGTATTAGTAACCTGCTCTTTGTTTTCGCCAAAAGACCGATACCCAATTACCGGATTATCAGGATTGGTATTTACATCTGCCACAGGAGCTAAGTTAAGGTGGATCCCCATGTTTTTTAGATCTATCCCCACTTGTTTTCCTACTTCATAAATCCATTGTATTTGATTTTTTGGGATAGCACCCAGAGTTATCGCATACGGATATTGTGGGGTGTTTTCTACCCGCATAGCCAAACCCCATTCTGCATCTATACTAATTAACAGAGGAGAGGAGGAGATACTTTGGTAATGGGTGATAAGCTCTGATAGTCGTTGCGCACTATTTTCATTTCTAATTATGGTTTTCTTTCCTTCAAAATTTGTTGCAGCACTAGCTCTGCTATGAAAAAAAGTAAGACCGCCAATTTTATAGTTTTGTATAAGTTGTTCTATTTGTTTTACTTCTGGATCTGTATCGTTTATAAATGCTGCGGGAAAGAAAAATTGACCAATTTTTTCGGTTATAGAAAGGCTGGGTGTATTCATTGTTTGTGTGTAACTTTTTGGTGGTTAATCTTTATCTTTCTTTCCGTATGTTGCGGGGTATTTAATATATCTGGTAAGGATAATCCCGGGGATTGCTGCAATAGCAACCCAAATAAAAAATCCTGTATATCCTATAGCTTCCTGGATAAAACCACTAATCATGCCGGGTAGCATAACGCCCAATGCCATAAATCCTGTTGCAATAGCATAATGAGAGGTTTTAGAAACGCCTTCTGCCACATAAATTAAAAACATAAGATAGGCGGCAAATCCAAATCCATACCCAAATTGCTCTACAATAACGGTTACGGTAACAAATAGGGTAGAAGATGGTTTCCAAAAGGATAATAAGACATATAACAGATTAGGAAGGTTCATTGCCAGAGCCATTGGGAGCATCCACTTTTTTAATCCGTTTATAGAAATTGCAATACCTCCCAGAATACCCCCGATTACCAATGCAATAATCCCGAAAGTGCCATAAATAACCCCTACTTCAGTAGTAGATAAAGCTAGTCCACCAGTATCTGTTTGATCTAATAAAAACGGAGATGCCATTTTTAGTAATTGCGATTCTCCCAAGCGATATACCAGTATAAAGGCAAGAGCAATACCAATTTGTTTTTTTTGAAAAAATGTTTTAAATACATCAAAAAAGCCTAAAGGTTTTTCTTCTGTAGCTTTAGTTAATGTTTCTACTTTTGGAGTGGTAAACAGGTTAAGCAAGGTTAGTGTAATCATAAAAACAGCAGTAATAATCATGGTATAGGACCATGCTTTTTGATTGTTGCCATAATGCTCTTCTAAAAAACCGGCAAGTATAACAATTAGTCCTTGACCAGTTATCATTGCTAAACGGTAAAAAGTGCTTCGTACTCCAAGAAAAAAAGATTGTTTTTTTTCAGAAAGGCTAATTAGATAATACCCATCAGATGCGATATCATTTGTAGCAGATGCAAAAGCTGCAATCCAAAAAAAGGAAAGACTTAATACAAAAAAGTTATTGGTTGGTATGGTTAGACCAACTATTAAAAATGCAATTGCAATAATGAGTTGCATTGTCAAAAACCAATTACGTTTAGTACTTTTAAGATCTACAAAAGGACTCCATAAGGGTTTTACAACCCAAGGTAAATAAAGCCAACTGGTGTATAGCCCAATATCGGCATTGCTTATTCCTAATTTTTTATACATTATTACAGAAACTGTGATGATGATGATATAAGGTAAGCCTTCTGTAAAATATAAGGATGGTACCCAAGCCCAGGCATTTTTATTTTTATTAGATTCTGTCATGAATGGTTATTAAGGAAAGAAAGATACTTATAAATTATTAGTATTAGAATAGTTTATAATTTATCTATATAGTCGAGTTGAAGATCTTCTATATCTATTTCGGGAAGGGATTTATTATAAAAGAAATCAATGATCTGGTTTTCAAGGTATGCGCTAATCTGTTCCATCTTTTTTTGTTCGATCATAGTAAAAACATTCATGGCTTCCTCCTTTTTAAATTCTGCAATCAGTATATCCGGGTTTTTAACCGCATCCATGCCTTTATATTTCTCTATTTTCTTTTTCATCCACCGGTGACTTATCAATTTTATTTGGGTATCCAAAAACTCTTTGCTAATAAGATCTATTTTTTGAGTATTATTTTTATCTTCTTTATTAGCACGTTCTAGCGCTATCTTAGCTTTTGTAAATTGCCTTTCGAATTTAAAATCAAGCCGGCGCATATCTTGTTTAAGGTTAAGGATCACTTCATAGAGAGCATTGTCATATATCTTTAAAAACTCTTCATAGGCATATAGGGCATCCAAAAATGCGATTGCTTGTTTTTTGTATAATTTAGGTATGGGTTGTTCTTTTACTTTTTTAAACAGGGTATTTAGTACCGTTTTTTTTTCTTCAGGAATATTTACAAACCATGAATTGTTTTTTAATGTTTTTAGTTGCGAAGTTATTTCTAACCTAGTGCCTTTATAAACCTGTGATTTGTAACTAAACCGATACGTATTGGGGTTAATATCTTTTTCTTGCTGGGCATTTCCTTTATACAGGATCATAAACATAATGCTTAGTACCAAGAGTTTCATATATTTTTTTTGGTTAGTAAATACTTTTATCAAAATACAATATAACAAAGTAATCTGGTAATCCTAACGGGATATACGCGGTTTGATTGTTGTGTGTGGTATACTTTTAATCCACATTGTGGGGTTTAATTCCCCGTATTCTATGATTAAAACAAACTTTTATACGGGTATTTTGTTTATGCAACAATTATTGGTTACATATCTTATGATCTTTTTAAATAAGTTTGGGTATAATTGTTTAAATTTATTTTAAACAACTGATTTATAATGAAAAAAAAGGGTTTTGTTGTATTGCTATTTTTTCCACTGTTTTTTTTTGCACAAAATCAAAAGAAAATAGATTCTGTTTTATACATCACCAAAACTGTAAAAAATGATTCTATAAAGGCAGTAGAGCATTTAGAATTATCTAATTTACATAAAAATAAAGACTCTATTTTTTATCATTTGATTAAAAGTATGTATCATGCTCGAATAGCCCATGTGCCAAAATTTATTTCTAATGCAAGGGCCAATATGTCTAATTGGAAATCGAAAGAAATTGGAAATAGGGCAGGGATACAAGAAAACATAGAAGCAATTGAAGAGTTAAAAAAATACAATTACAGCGCAGGTATAGCAAATCATTATATTAGATTAGGATATAGGTACAATAACATAAATAAAGATTCGGCAAGGTTTTATTTGAATCAAGGGGTTAAAATGGCCGAAAAGGCAAAAGATGAAAACGTTTTGATTACGGGATATTTTGCTTTAGGGAACATGGCATTTTTTATGAAAGATTATGAAAAAGCTCTTGAATATTATTTTCTTATAGAAAAGATTTGTGACCAGTCCCTACTTTCAAAAGGTAGTATTAAGCATGCTACAAGTATGGAGTATATAGGTTACGTTATGGAGGCTATAGATAAGCCAGAAAAAGCTATAATGTACTTTGAGAAAAGTAAATATATCTATGAAAAAAACGCTAACCCAAAAGGAATACTTAGCATTAATGCTAGTATAGCCAATATACACATAGACCTTAAGGAATATAAAAAAGCAATTTCTATTTTAAATGAAACCATAGATTACTATGAAGGACACCAAACAGAGAGCAGTAAACTTATTTTAGCATATTTAAAAAAAGCATCTTGTTTAGAAAAATTGCAGGAAACAAAAAATGCAGAGAACCTTTATTTAAAAGCATTAGATGTTTCATTGATAAAGGATAATAAAATCTATATAAAAGACTCTAACATAGCGCTTGCAGGGTTTTATAGCAATACAGGCAATTTCAAAGAGGCTCTTGCATACTATTTGAAGAGCCAAGAAATATGCGAAAAAGAAAAGGATGAAAAAAAATTAGAAATTATCTATAGAGGATTGAGCAATCTTTTTTACAAAAAGAAAAATTTTCAAAAATCTGCGGATTATTCACTTTTGCTTAATAAGCAAATAGAAAGCATATATGATAAAAACACGAAAGAAAAAATTATAGCTCTGGAAGCCAAGTACCAGAACGAAAAAAAGCAGCAGGAAATCACCTTGCTTTCTGTCCAGAACAAATTGGCAGAGAAACAAAAGGCAAATCAACGCAATGTATTTCTTGGTCTTTTGGGAGGGGTTTTAATGGTAATCGGTTTTTTGTTTTATGGATACAGGAACAAGTTAAAAACAGCTACCAGATTAAAAGAACTAGAAGAGCTAAAATCACGTTTTTTTGCCAATATATCCCATGAGTTTAGGACACCTTTGACCTTGATAAAAAGCCCGTTACAGCAATTGCAGCAAAGTGAAACTTCTGAAGGGAATAAAAAAAAGCTCGACCTGATCGATCAAAATTCTAACCGAATGCTGGAATTGGTAGATCAATTATTAGAATTGTCCAAATTGAATCCGGATAGTTTTAGGCCCGTATTTAAAAAAAAGGACATCGCCCTGTTTTTAAAAAGCATGATAGATCCTTTTATGTTTGAGGCAAAAAACAAGGATATACGGTTTAATGCCCATATACACGATGGGAGTTGTTGGTATGATAGGGATATTGTCGAAAAAATTGTAAGCAATTTACTTTCTAATGCATTAAAATATACATCACAAAAAGAGGAGGTTGTTTTTTTATCTGCTTTTGAAAAAGATAAGTTGCACCTTTCGGTTTCTAACTCCGGAGTTGACCTTAAAACCTCTGAAGTGAACCAGATTTTTGACCGGTTCTACCAGCATAAAGAATCTAATCAAGGAGTAGGTATTGGTCTTGCATTGGTAAAAGAACTGGTAACTCTTTGTAAAGGAGAACTTAAAACAAAGCTATCCCACAAAGTATTGACTATTGATATATACTTGCCTGTAGATATCAAATTATTGAAAACTATCGGGGTGATTTCTGAACATTCAGACCCCAAAGAGGGAATAGCCATACATAAGGAAAACCCCAGAGAGCTTCCTGTTCTTTTATTGGCAGAGGATAATGCCGATGTTCGTCTTGTTCTTAAAGAGATTTTTTCATCAGATTTTCATATTGTTGAGGCCGAAAATGGAGAAAAAGCATTACAAATTATCCAAAAGGAAATGCCTGATATTGTTATTACCGATGTAATGATGCCAAAAATGAATGGTTTTGAATTGTGCAGAAAAAGTAAGCAAAACGAAATGACCTCCTTTATTCCTATAATTTTGTTAACAGCAAAAACAGGGGATGAAGCTCATTTAGAAGGATTGCAAAGCAATGCAGATGCATTTGTTACCAAACCTTTTAGTCATGAAATATTAAAACTTAAAGTCAATCAATTACTTGAAGAAAGAAAAAAGATGCGGGAACGGTACAGTCAGGAATTGATATTAAAGCCTAAAGATATTTTTATCGACTCGGTAGATGAAAAATTCATAGAACGGCTTCAGGTTATATTGGATACTCATTTATCTAATGCAGAGTTTTCTACAGATCAATTTGCAGCAGAAGCAGGAATGAGCAGAATGCAACTTCATAGAAAACTAAAAACCTTATTGGGATTTTCGGCTACAGAGTTTTTACGCCATGAACGTTTAAAAGCAGCGGCGATTCTTCTTGAAAAAGGAGAAGGGACTATTGCAGAAATTGCATATTCTGTAGGTTTTAATGATGTTGTATATTTTTCTAAGTGTTTCAAAGATATTTACAATATCCCTCCTTCCAAATATCTGATAAAAAACAAGTAATACAATTTAACTTTGAAACAACACCAGAGGACCCGAAGTCGGGAGTTTCAAAAAATATTGGTACTAAGCCATAGATTGTCTAGCTAAATAGCCGATCCTTAAAAAAGGTATTTCGAATGTACTTTAATGGATTTGTCTCCAAATTTATAAAACTGTATCTCTAATTTGATTAATTTGTTAATCTCATATTGAAGCCAAAGCGTATTTTCTTTAAGTTTGACCATCAATTTTTTGAAATTGAACCCAGCGGCAGCATCATAAAGTTGATACTATCTTCTATTTCTCCTTTGAGGATTTTTTTTTACTGCTCTATGATCCGTTTTAAGGTACCCGATAACAGGTTCTATAGCAGCCCGACAACTATAGTACTTTCTTTTTTATGTTTTAGGTAATCACTATCCTTTTTTAACGGGGGTTTAGGGATATTGATTTTTGTACTACCAAAAGTTTGCTTCACAGTTAGAAAATCGTCCAATTTTAAAAGATCCTTCTGTAAAGAGATGCGATTGCAAAGGCAAGTTATCTGATAGCGAAATGATGAGCATTTATCTATTGTTCTACTTTGGGGAGTTTACCAATTTCAAGAACTTTTACATTTTCTGGTTTACAAATTATTCTAATCAATCGGGAGAGTATATTTAGATTGTTTTCTATGATAATGTCTGAATTGATGTTCCTGCTGTCTCCCTGAACTAAAACTGGATACCCTTTTTAAATATCCAATCACTCGCGTTGCATGATCTATATTTTTTGATCCACATTTTGTACAATTATATTTGGTTTGTTTATTTATGTATTCACAATCATTACAAATTGTAATTCTAATATTAAAACAAAAATAATTACATCCTGCTTTTGCTGTGGTATGTATTAGTTTTATAAATCCTTCTTTATTAGGCGTTTCTTCCAGGTTGAGATGCAGGGCAGACCCGCCATCCAGATATTGTATAACTTCTTTACCGTGTAGTAGTATCTTGTCTAGCGTATTTATTTGTATATCTTCTACTACATAAAAATAGGAGTTATAGCAATCTCTGGGTACATAAAATCCATCTTTTTTATCCCATTTTGCATTTTTTATACCTAGATTTTCGGCAGGAACAAATTCTGTATTGAACATATATCCATACATTTGCTTTCCTCTTTTGTTTTCTTCATAAATTGCTTTAAGATATTTATTTACAAAATCCTTATATCTTGTATTGTTTGTTATTTCAATACCTTTGCTCTCTGCAGCTTCTACCATGCCGTTAATTCCTACCGTTAAAAATTGTTTGTCCAGTGATATGAATCCCGCTTGATATACCGGCAATAGACCCGATGTCAGGTATTCTTCAATTAGTTTTCTATAGGCAACCTGATATTTATGTATTTTTCTAACCTCTTCAATAATATCGGCTCCTTTTTGTACCAGGCGATTCATATTAAGAGTGATAACATTAATAGAACCAGTTGCTACTCCACCTGCACCAAGCGAATAACTAAAGGTATTGTCACTGATTTCATTGCGTAACCGGCAGCAGGATGCCAGGCTATCGGCATTTTCAGATTGATAGATAAAAAATGAATTTCCCTCGCTCAACTCCTTAGCGCACATTTCTGTAAATTCGGTATCTACAGGTTTACCATTTTTTACTAACATTGCAGCTGTTACCACAGGAAAAGTAAGTATTGCTTTAGTTCTTTCTTCGTTAAACCATTTCATAAAAAACGTTTGTAGTTTTTTTACGCTTTCCCACTTTGGTTTAGTCATATCCGGAAACACAAAATCTTCAAACATACTTGAAAAATAGGCTTTATCATATAAAGAAATATTCCAGAATACAGATTGATATCCTCTGGCTGCTGCTGGTTGATTTATTGCATACACTACGTGTTGTAAATGGTTGGCAATTAGTTTTTTGTTGGTTTTCAGGTAATCTGCACCATAATCTTTGGTGGCAAAATGATCAAAATACATTAAAAATTCTACAGTAGCCAGAGCTCCTGCAAATTGAGAACTTATGGCAAAAACAAGATTTACAAATTCTCCACAAAAACTTTCCAAATGCTGTGGGGCTTTACTTTCTCCTCCTAACTTGGTAAGCCCGTCAAACAGAAAAGGATACATACTTATAGATACACAATAAGGCTTCAATGAAGTCTCATCATGCACATATATTTCATGCTCTTCTATTTGTCGGGAGTATTCATTGGCTAAGTCTTTGTCAAAGAGTAAAGCTATTTTTTGTTTTACCAATTCCCTGTTTATCTGTATGTTAATATCTTTGTTCAATTCTGCTTCCATAGTTGCAATGTTTTTTGAAGTTACATTTGCGTTGGCATCAACTTTAGAACCGTCTGCTGCATTATTTGATCGTATATAATCCTCTACAAAACGAATTTTTTCATGTACTTGCTCTTCTGTTAATCGTATCATGTGCTTTAATTTTTGATGAATAGATGATTTAATATGGTATTTGTTCTCACTTCTATAAACTTTTGATTGGTTTTTTCGTTTTCTAACCCACCTAGTAACGGATCCCATTTTCCGGTTTTGATCCATGTAAGTTGGGACATCAACTCTGTAGAAACCTGATCTTTGCCCGTATAAAGACAAGTTTTATAATTCCTTTTTTTTGATAATTTCAGAAAAGCTATCAATTCTTCATAATGCCATTCCCCGCCCATAAAAAGTACACAAGTTGCAAGACCAGAATATTGTTTGAGTATAGTATTAAACAAAGTCACGGTAAGTAATGTGCCACTATTTTTTTTCCATAAAAAAGGAGAATGACAACCTGTGCACCCTAACGTGCATCCAGAAATAGAAAAGCATAAACTTATTTCTCCCGGGACTTCTTGAAATACGACTTGAAAACTATGATAATACATTTTATTAATAATAAAAGATCTTTTTATCTTTTATAAAGATATTAACTATTGGTTTTCTTATAATAAAATCTAAGATGAGTTATTAAGTATGTTATCAACAATGATTTTGACAGGTGTTCAAAAAACATTGCAAATTTAAAATTGGTAATGAGTAGGTTATGTGAAAAAATATGGTAAGGAAGTTAAAAAAAAGCTACTGATCCTCATTTGAGTTAGTATATTGCTTAGCTTTTTCAGAGCATTTTTTACAAATACCATACGATACAAAATTTGTGGTATGCGATACAAAACCAGAAGGCATTTTAATATCCGGGATTTGTATATTTTCTAAGCAATAAATATCCAGGCATATTGTGCAATTAAAATGTACATGATTGTCATTATGGTCATGTTCGTTACAGGAAGAATGGCAAATGGCATAATTAGCAGTTCCATTAAGATCCAGTATTTTATGAATAATTCCTTTTTCTTCAAAAGTTTTAAGAATTCGGTATAAAGTTACCCGATCCACATCTTTTCCGATCATTGCTTCTAGCTCGGGTTGAGAAGTCGCTGTATTTCTGGATTTTAATATAGAAAGCACAGATAAACGAGGAGCTGTTTTCCTTAACTGATGCTTTTCTAATAGATTGGTAAATTCTTTATTCATAACAGGACGTAAATTTAATCATTTATTGGTATATAAAATTATGGGAGTAAAAATATATTGAATAATGCTATTTTAACTTTAAAACAGTGCTAATAAATTATTTCTTTTTCATCTGTTCTCAGTTAAAAAAATATAACCTTAACTGTCTTTATATTAGTATTGAACTAATTATAGATCAAGTATTGCACAAGCTTTTAGCCTTGAATACTTAAAAAAGTAAATTTAATTTTTATACGCACGATCTCAAAGTTAAAATGGTATAATAAATGGCTAAATATATAGGCAATATAAAAATCATTTCATTAAAAGAGATGATTTACTTTCAAAAAACAATTATTATATTGCAACAAAGTTGCGTATCAATAAATTTGTTTTTTATAAAATTTCTAAAGTAAAAGAAACTGCCATCAAGATACTATAATGATTATGAAAAAAGATAGTGCTAATTGTTTAGAGAGATTTGAAATTTTTCCGTACTCATTACTTCGGTATGCTTCTGGTAATCATTTGGATTTTGAACTGCTTAAGTGTGATTTGATCGAAGATTTTGCAAAGGAGATAAATACTTTGCGATTAGAAATAGATACCTTAAGAGATAAAATATGTAATTATTTACACACTTTGGTAAAAGAGGCTCATACTCCTTCAGACAAGCAATTTTTTATTAATATAAAAAGGGATATTTATAATTGCCGGGATATTACTTCTCAAAATCAGACCAGGCTCTTAGAAATATTTAATTCAAAATATAAGGATTTATTTGCACATTATATTGTTCTAAAAACAAAAAAAGAACAACTACTTGCAGACT
This sequence comes from Aquimarina sp., assembly GCF_977115655.1. Lineage (NCBI taxonomy): Bacteria > Pseudomonadati > Bacteroidota > Flavobacteriia > Flavobacteriales > Flavobacteriaceae > Aquimarina > Aquimarina sp. The sequence goes on along the minus strand of NZ_CDSBKO010000033.1, from coordinate 46,238 downwards.
GGCAAAACAGATATATAGATACTATAATAAGGCATCGTAGTGTAATTAAGGAATTATCAAAAAATGAACTTTTTCAAAAAGGGATTAGATTATCGAGCAAAGTTTTTTATAATCAGTTGGATGCTTTTTTAAAAAAACCGGTGTCCTCTTTTGGTAAAAAAGAAGCTCGATTAGAGTATAGTTTGATAAGATATTTAACCCGAATGTATTTTAAAACCTCCCCCTTTAGCACTTTTACCAATTTGGGGGTATGTAACTTGATTGAAACAGAAAATGTATATACACTTGCAAAAGGGAAAATACATAGTAAAATAAGGTTGAATAATGGCATATTTGATTATTTAAAAACGTTGCTCATCCTGCATCCCCAAGTTAATGAACAGTTATACCTTAGGCTTAACCCAACAATCCGGACAACAGAAGATAAGGTAACTTTTCTTATTAACTTTCATAACCTGGAGTCTTTTCAAAATATAGCCAATACGGGTGTTATAAAATTATTGTTAGAGATAGCAAGACAAAAAGACTCATTAAGAATGGGCGAATTTATTGAAAAACTACAAGAATCTATAGCAGGAAATGCTCAGGAAATAAAAGCGTATTTATTAAAACTGGTAGAAATTGGGCTTTTGGAATTTGATTTTCAAACATCTGGAACAGATCCGGATTGGAACACAAAATTATTGAGCTTTCTTAAACAAATTAATATCCCTTCACAGTCCTTAAAAGAAACCATCTTGGTTCTGGAAAAACAACAGCTGTGTTGCGAAATTTATGCTACTTCTGATACAAAAAAGAGAAGTGTGATCCTGGAAGAGATGTTTCAGGATTTTAATACACTATTTGAACATTTTTTAGAAAACATGAATGTTTTTAAAAAAGATTATAAAGATTATAAAGAAAACTATAAAAATTTATTTGCCACAGAAAAATTTAAAAAGCATCCATATATACTTCCATCACTTACCACCGAAAAATTAATATATGAAGATAGTTTTATAGAAGAAAAAGGAGAGGTAAGTAAAACAATACTTACTACTATTATCAAAGACATAAATAGTCTTACAGACCTGTTACAGCCTTTAGATAATTTTGAAGAAGAAAGAAACAGAATGAAGTCTTTTTACATAGATCACTACAGCAAAAAAACAGAAACAAATCTTCTGGATTTTTATAACCAGTATTATTTGCATATAAAAAAGCCTCAACAAGATTTTAAGAACAATAATAATAAAGATGAAGTTGTATATACAGATGAATATCAGGAAAATTACAATCAAACCTATCGTAAATGGGTAGAGGATTTTAAGAATGTTTTAAGGCCAGTGATCGATAAAAATGAAGATGAAATAAACATAGATCCAAGTATGATTAAAACAATGCAAAAACAATGGGGAAGTAGTAGAAAAACGCCTCTGTTTTCTCGGGGAATGTTTATGCAAATATTTCGTGCTGAAAATAATTTTCAGGCCGTTGTAAATAGTATCTCTCAAGGAATGGGCAGGGCAAGTGGTCGGTTTTTACATCTTTTTGACCCTGATATTACAAAGCAATTGAAAAGGTTTAATACTCAAAACCATAAAGAATCATTGCTTATGGAGCTAAGCGATGGATCTTATTTTAATGCAAACTCTCACCCTCCATTATTAGATTATGAAGTTAAAATTCCTGACGGGCATAATAGTTTGCCTGTAGAATCACAAATTGCGGTAAAAGATATTCTGGTTTATTTTAATGAAGATACTCAGGAGATATGCTTAAAACATTCTCGTACCAACAAACCAATTTTACCATTTGATCTCTGTCTTCAGTCTTTGGATCATCGATCAAAATTATACCAATTACTATCTTGTTTTTCTCCAGAACAAGCAATAAGTTTTAGACCAATACAAAAAGCAGTACAGGAATTACTGTTTGGCACAAAGGAAACACCTGTAAAACGTGAAATTTACTATTTTCCCAGATTGATGTATAATAAACAAATTATTTTGAAAAGAAAAAGATGGTCTGTACTCACAAAATCTGTCCCACAACAAGGAGATCAACAAAGCGATGCGGATTATTTTTTATCCATTAACCAATGGAAGCAAAAACATAATTTTCCGAATCAGGTTTTTTTATATCTGAGAGCTAATTCAACTACAAAAGGAGAAGATGTGGCAGACGATTATAAACCACAATATATCCGCTTTGATAACCCACTACTAATAATATTATGGAGTAAGTTGCTCAAAAAAGCCAAAGAATATATCTATTTTGAAGAAATGTCCCCAAATACAGAAATATTAAAAGAACAACCGGTCAATGAACTTTTGGTACAATGGTATTTTAAATAAGTATGGTTGAAGAAAGAAAACAGGCATGGATTTCTGCGTATTTATTTTATACAGGGTCTGCAAATAAATATCTTATAGAATGTATCCAACCCTTTATAAAAAAAATGAAATATGAAAAAGGTTTAATACGATATTTTTTTATTCGATATTATGAAGGAGGACCACATATACGATTGCGATTGCTGGTAAAAAAAGAAGAAGAAAGCAAATGGAAAAAAAGATTGTATTCAAAACACAAAGCATATAATGCTGAAATAAAGAAATGTACAAAAATAAGTGAAGAGTATGCAAATTTTGGCATTCAATTTGTGGAATATATTCCTGAGATTAATAGATATGGAGGTATACATGTAATGAACGAAGCAGAGAAACAATTTGAATCCGGTTCTGAAGTTGTGTTGCATAATTTGATGCAATATTCTGAAAACTGGAAAGATAATACAGCTTTTTTTCTGGCAATAAAAATGCATTTGGTTTTCTTTGTTAGTATGGGGTTTAGTATACAAGAAATGATGAAAACTTGTAAATTTTTTATTTGGGAATGGTTGCCATCGCTATACGATACTACTAAACCAGAAAAAGAGCAACAGCAATTTTTTCTCTCAGAATTTGCTAAAAAATTTAATTTATATAAAGAACAAATGATACTCGCTGTCTCTGCATTTTTAAAAGAAATTCAAACAAACCCTTCAAAAGATACTGGTTTAAACACATATTATTTAAAGAACAAGAAAATAAATAAGATGTATACAGATAAAAACATCAATTTATCGATAGAGTCAAGTATTACCACCAGTTTTATGCACATGACGCATAACCGTATAGGAATTATAAATACAGACGAAGCCTATCTTGTTTATTTATTGTATAAGTGTATAGAAAATAAGGATAACATAGATGAGTAGAATAAAAAAGATAGTATATAATGAAGTACTATGGATTGCAGATGAGTTAATTAAGACTTCAAAAGAAGATGCAAATGGGGTATATTGGGAGACATTACATAAACAACCCTATGGACAGCTTTACAGTCAGGTAAATGAAGAAATTTATAATGGAGTATCAGGAATTTCTTTATTCTTTATTTCCTTATATAAGCATACAAAACAGGATAAGTATTTGCAAACAGCAAAAAAAAGCCTTTTCTGGGCAATTCATTATATAAAAACATTGTCTGCCAGATATTATACTTTTTATACAGGAACGGTTGGGGTTATTTATGCTTTGGTAAAACTATATGAAGCTACCAAGGATCCATCAAATTTGGATAAAGCAAATGCATTGTTTTTAGAACTTAAAAACGGAATTGTAGAGGAAGTAGAATTGGATGATCTGTTAAGTGGCAATGCAGGAAACCTATTTGTAATAACATTATTATATACTTACACCCGGGATCCGGAGCAAGAAAAAATAATTAAGATACTTGTAGAAAAACTAATCAAAAATGCTCGTATTTCAAAATACGGATTAAAATGGGGCTATGTTAGTGATACCATAGATAGTTTAACAGGAATGTCACATGGGGCTTGCGGTATTGCACATGTTTTATTAGAAGTAGGGGAGGCTCTGGACTATCCAGAATTAAAATGGATTGCAGAAAAAGCATTTGCTTATGAGGATGAATATTATAGTGTATCGTTGGGCTCCTGGATAAATATGCAAGTTCCCGATAACCCCGATATAAAAGCCCTGACCTTAGAAAAAGGGTTATCTTATTATTTAGAAAATGAAGAAGATGTTAATACATGGGCACATGGTAACTCTGGTATAGGATTGACCAGACTTAATGCATATAAGTTTCTTAAAAAAAAGAGATACAAAAATTTAGCAATAAGAGCAATTGATAAAACAATCTCTGATATAAAAAAAGAGATAGAAATACCTAATTATACCCTAAGTACAGGTATAGGGTCATGGATAGAACTATTGCTTACAGCTTCTAGGTTTTTAAGAGAAAAATCGTTGGCAATTGAAATGCAGAATCTGGTAAATAAAGTAATAGACTATAGAAAAGATACAGGTTTTTATGGGTCAGGATGGTATATAAATAAGCCAGACCCTGCATTATTGGTCGGTTTTTCGGGTATTGGACATTTGTTTTTACAAATATTAGATAAAAATATAGACTCTGCTCTTTTGCCAAAAATTAAATCCAAAATACAATTTCCGGCAGAAAGCAAAATGACTTTGAAGTGTTTTAAAAAAGATATTTACGGAAAACATGTTAAACGAACCATTTGGTTTTTAGAAAGCAATGATGTTTGTGTAGATACAGTTTATGAAAATGGACAATATGGGTTTAATGTCCGTGGTTTTAGTAGAAAAATTTCAAGCCTTATCAAAACATTGGATATCAAAAAAAGAAAAATGGCAAAGGATGTTTTTAGGTTAGAAAGTACTGCTATAGAAATGCTGGTTAATTCTAATTATAACATATATAGAGAACATAAAAATGATTTTTTTATAAAACAGCTGTCTAAATTTGAAAACCTGAATTTAGATTTGTTTCATAAATATACGTTTCAGACAAGCGAATATATTAAAATAGTAAATTGTGAATGGCAATGGCCACAATTTGATAAAAATAGTTGTTTAGAAAATCAATATCACCATAAAAACAGTTATCCTGTTTTATTAAGACCAGGAATTCAAAACGTAGAAGAATTTCGTCTTAATGTATCCAGTGCTTTACTGCTTGATATCTTAAAAAGACCAAGGACTTTATATGATTTAATAGAGTTGTTAAAAAAGAAACTGGATACGCATGATGAAGAAACTTTACAGAACAGGCTTATACAACAGTTACACTATTTTATGAAGCAAAATTTTATAGAAACTAAAGAAAAAATGCGGGCTACATAATATAGCCCGCATAAAATTTTTATAAATCAAAGGAAGCCCCTTGAAACTGATTTGCGCATGTACATCCCGCATGACGGTCTGTTCTACCAGTATGAGTAGGGTGTGAAGCTACAGCCAAACCACCAGCAATATGCTGAGATACTTCAGAGCTGATACTGGTTACAAAACTTTCTACTTGTAATTCATCTAATGTTAATTTACTCTTTGAATTTTTCATGTTTGTATAATTTTTAGATTATGCCTTATAAAAATGGGGTCGGCTTATCCCATTTTGTTGCAACGATTAAAAATAAGCAAGAAATAATTAAAATGCAACTTAGTTGCATTTTAATTAACATGATTTTTCTACAACTTAACACTTACAGAGATTTTAAAATTAAAAGGAGTCCCTTCTGTATAATACCCATTACCTTCATAAATATCTCCGGTCAAAATGTATCTTTTATTGGTAAGATTATCCAATAATAATTGAGTAGTTATTTTTCCTTTGGTATATGCAATAGCCCCATCAAGCTTGGTGTAATCCGGCAAAAATGTGCCAACTGTATTGGTGGCTCTTTTTATAATTGAAGTATGCCCCATGCTTATACTAAGGCCACGAATGGTACTTGCAGGAAAAGAATAACGCACCCAACTGTTAATTAATTCTCTTGGCGAAAAAGAAGAAAGCTGTCCAACAATAGCAGGATTTGTATCTTTGGTTATAGTAGCTTTGGTATATGCATAATTTGCTGATACAGCAATATCTTTGGTTATATTACCCAAAATATCTATCTCTACACCTTTACTAATAACCTGTCCCAGTTGTTTGTTAAACAATGGATCGGCAGGATCTTGAGTAACCATATTATTTCTGGAAATATGAAAAGCAGTAACCGAGGTAGATAATAAACCATCAAACCAGTTTTTTTTGATTCCTAGTTCTTTATCCTGACCACGTATTGGTTTAAAAGGATTACCTTGCTTATCCTGGCCATTTCGGGGCATAAAACTTTCATCATAAAGAGCAAATACAGCAGTGTTTTTATCTAGCAAATAACTCATACCAACTCTGGGGGTAAAAGCATCCTGATCAAATGTGGTTACATCGGTATCAAAAATAGTTTTATTTTTGTTATGAGTATATCGCCCTCCAAAGTCTATGCTCAATTTTTTACCTATTTTAACATTGTTGTAAAGATATACTGCTAAAAAATTGTTGTTGGATCTGTAATTTTGAAAAGCTTCCTGATCCAAAAGTTCATTTCGGTCTAACCCGTATTGAAGGTTATTTATATCAAAAGGAAATGATTTTTTGCCAAAAGTTTGGTAAAGAGAATCTTTAGATATGATATATTCGGTTCCAACCAGTATATGGTTTTTTATTTTTTTTCCGGTGTTGAACTTACCATTTACAAAAAATTGAGTAGATAGGGTTTTGTCATTGGTAAAAGATTTCCAGGCAAGCCTGTTTGTTTTTCCGTTTTCATCAAATCCTACAGCATTATAGGTTTCTTCAGATAAAAGAGACCATGTTTCGGCAGGAGTTTTAGAATAAGAAGATTGATGGGTCATTTTCCAGTTGTCATTAAACTCATGTTTGAAAACAATTCTGGCATTTTGCGCTTTAGAGGTAGAGTTGGGTAATCCCGGATCTGCCAGATAATTAGCCCTTCTGTCATCGGTTAATAATTTATCTACAGCAAAAAATTTGGTAAAAGTAGACCCGGAAACAGCAGTTTGGTTATTTAAAACATATTCAGCCAGAACAGAAGTGTTTTTAGTAAAATTATATTGCACAACAGGAGCAATAATATATTTACGACTCTCCATAATATCTACAAAATATTGTTGGTAATTGTAGGCGGTATTAAAGCGATAAGAGAATCCTTTTTCTTTTATACGAGACCCCACATCGATAGAAGCTCTGTAAAAATTGTAGCTGCCTCCCGTAAATGAAGCATTTAAAATTTTAGAATTTCCGGGGGTTTTTGTCACGACATTAATTTTTCCCCCGGCTTCTCCTGCAGACCCTAAAAAACCAGCGGGGCCTTTAATAAATTCTATTCGGTCTATTACAGCTTCATCATCTTGTGATCCTCTATAATCACCGCTGGGAAGCCCATTCCTAAATATCCCATTAAGGGTAAACCCCCTTAAATATAAATTTCCTGCACCATCAAAAACATCATTGTTCAGACCAAAGTATACCCCACTTGCATTACGGGCAGCATCTCGCAGAACAAACACCCCTTGTTCTTTTAAAAGAGAAGAAGATACACTAACAATGTTTTGGGGGATCTCTATCAATGGAGCACCTATTTTTAAGGTGTTAGAAATAGTGTCATTTTTTATTTTTCGTTTATTTTGAGTAACCAATACCTCTGGTAATTCAACTGTTTTTTTTGGATCATCTTTATCTTGCTGAGGTGCTTGTCCCCACAATTGCAATGTGGTCGCTATAGTCAATACGACTATTAAAAAGGGCTTGTTCATTGTTTAATTATTAAATATTTATTTGAATTGTATGTTACGTATTGTTTTAGTAAGATTATAATGAGGGCAAGTACAATAAATCCCACAGCACTCATTACAATTTTGGTATGTTGTTTTTGAAATGTGTGCACATGATATTCAGGCATTGTTAAATAATCATTTATCTGTAGTTTTTTATTCTTAAAGATGAAATGGTATATAAATTTTTTCCATTTTTTCTGAAATGATATTGTAGATTCTTCAAAATATGTATAGCTCGTGTAATCAGTATTCCCAATTTGATTAAGAGTTTTTTGCATTTTTAAAGTAGGGATAAATTCAGAAAGCTCAGACATTAGTTTTTTTCTTTCACTTTCTCTGTTTTTATGTATTTTGGCTATGGGAGCGAGTTGTTGTTCGAGCGCATCATAATAAGTCACAAAATGCTTGGCACTATATTTTATAGTATCCTCAGGGTTTTTTGTTTTATACTCGGGATAATGGTTATAAAATTTTTCAAGAAGTACTTTAGGCTCAAGATCCCAAACACTTTCTTCTATTTTTCGTTTTTCAGAAGCCATATCAGCTTTTATCCCTACAGGGTAAGAAATGTCGATATAAATAGTTAAAAGAGAAGGAATAATGATACTTAGCAACAACCACAATCCTATCATGTACAAAGATGTCACAACAGAATTTTTTTGAAAAGAAATAAGCAAATAACATATAGCGAACCAAAAAAACAAATAACAAGTCACAGTTAATTGCCAGAATAATAAATCCATAATTGAAACAGGAAAGCTTGCAGGAGAGCTATATGCAGCAATTATATTAAGTATATAAGTAAGTATTAAAATAATTAAAGCTCTAAAAAGCAGCTTATAGAATATAATTTTTTGAAGGCGGTTGCTTTGTAATTTAAGCAGGGTAAATGTTCCTTGCTCTTTTTCTTCAGAAATTATGTTATGGCATAAAACGATCATGAGCAAAGGAATCAAATAGATAATAACAAAGGATAAATCAAAATTACCAGCGGCTAGTATTTCTGGGTTCGAAATATCGGCTTCAAAAAAAAGCAAATAATTATCCTTTGTAGAAATTTCTTTATAAAAAGGATATACATCTCTATGACCAATAGCCATTGATGAAAAAGTATTGGGATAAAATGTAGCGAACGGTTTGATTAAATATTCTGTCCAACCTGGTTGAATTACTTTATTGTATAAAGCTTTGCCTGTAGTTGTAGTAGTATCGGTATTAAAATAACCTATAGTAGTTTCTACTTGCTTTTTGTACACATTTTCTAAATCGTGAATGACCAGAATTTGTTTTTTTGTAACACCGTAGCCATAATAAATACTATAGCTTCCCAAAGCTATAAAAAATATAAGAAGTAAGATATTTAGTCGGGTTCGGGTTAACTTTTTCCATTCAAACAAAAAAACAGCTTTCATATTTTTAAAAGATATTTTTTTTTCGAATACTTATTTCTACAGTTAGTATTAGTAGCACCAACCAATAAAAAAAAGATATAAATACCAGATATTGTTTGTCAAATACAAACCTTACAGAAGTAGGGTTATAACTAAATTGTTTCATGTTTTTTAAAAATGTAGTGTTTACAATATGTTCTTGATTTTTTTGGAATTTGGTAAGCTCTGCATTTAATGTTCTTACAAAATCATCACGATATCTTCTGGCCTTTTTATGAAAATTGTGATGGTGGTATAAATCAGTTTCAGCAAAAGCCATAGAAGATTGTTGTATAGAGATATACGGGGTAAAAAAAGAAGCTAATTTATACAGGTACTTTTGTTGCTCCATTTGGTTTGTAACAGGAGCAGATCTGTATTGGTATACTTTGCTGTTATAATCTTCTGAAGCTTGTAATAGTATACCATCTATGTTTACCGGTAAAAGAGAAATGCTGTCTACGTCATATTGAGCAAGTAATTTGGCTTCAATTTTTTCTTTACGTTCCTTATAAGTACCATCCTTATTTATTCCAAAAGAAAAATCATGATCTATTTGTTCCTGAAATTTGTGATAGGATATAAGGGAATATTGTGTTGTAGCAATACCAGCAATAAGTTTAGGGAAAACAATGCACAAAAGAATCCATATACAAAGAAGCGATAATAAAGAATCCTTGGAAGTTTTGGTTCTATAAGAAATAAGAACACAAATACTGGCGATTATAAAAAAGTAAAAACTATATACTATTATAAATAATATAGATTTTAAGAGGATATCATAGTTGGATATACCAGTAATCAAAGCACATATAAAAACAGGTAAAACTATTAAAGTGATAATAAAATAATTACCAAAAATTTTTCCCCATAACAAAGAACGATGCTGTAATCCCTGAGCAAAAAGAATTTTAAGAGTCCCGGCTTCTCTTTCTTTGGATATAGAAGAAAAAGAAATAAAAATTAGTAATAACGGTATCAATAATTGTAAAACAGTGCTGGTAGAAAGTTCTCCAAAACGGAGGATTGTAATAGTATCCGGAGGATTGGCAAAGTTCATTTCTGATTGCTTATGCGCTTCTACTCTGTATGTAGACCCGCTATAGTTGTTTACCCCAGGATCATACAAACTTAAAGGAGCAAAAGGTTTGAATATGTATGTTCCAAAATGAGCAGCAGAGTGCGGGTTTCGGTCTTTTTGAGCCAACTCATTACGAAATAACTCTTTGGCATCCTCTTGTTGCTGTTTTATGTTTTGATAATTTTTTAATCCGTTAATAATAGAAACACTTAGGATACTCCAGGTAATTATACACAATAAAATAAAAACCTGATTGCCAAAAGCCTGTCTAATCTCTTTTTTTGCTATGATAAGCCACATATTGTTTTTATAAAATAGTTTCTAAGTATAGTTCCTGTAACTCATTTGCATTGATATTGCCATTAGATAACTCATGAACCAAACAACCACGGCGCATAATACCTATCCTGGTTCCTATGTTTACCGCGTTTAAAAGATCGTGAGTTGCAATTAAAACAGCTTTACCTTGGCTACTCAGGTTTTTTACCAACTCTGTAAATTCGTTTATAGCTATAGGATCTAAGCCAGATGTAGGCTCATCCATTAGTAAAGCATCTGCATTTTTGGCAATAGCAATGGCGATTCCAACTTTTTGGCGCATTCCCTTAGAGTACAGCCCTAAGCGTTTGTAAAAAGCATCGGTTGGTAATCCTACAGATAAAAGAAAATTTTCAAGCTCCTCTTTAGAATATGTAAAACCTGCCAGCTTGCTAAAAAAGTCCAGATTTTCTATACTGGTCAAATTGCTGTACAGCATAACCACTTCTGGGATATAAGCTAAAAATTTTTTAGTCGTTTTATCATTTTGTTGAACCAAAACCCCGTTTACAAGTACTTTACCTTCAGAGGGAGGTATAAAGCCTAAAAAAAGGTTAATAGTAGTCGTTTTTCCTGCTCCGTTTTGACCAAGAAGACAAAAAATATCCCCTCGGTTTACAATCAGGTTTAAATTATCTAAAGCAATATGGTTCTGATATTTTTTTGTTAAGTTAATAGCTTGTAACATGAGTTTGTAGAGTTATAGGTTAAGCTTGTAAAATGTTTGAATATTCAAAATATAGATAAGCATTGCTTAAATATTACATATCTGTTTATCTCCTGTAAAAAAGAGAACAATTACAGGAAAATAAAAAAGCAATGAAATATGTATATCTCATCGCAAAACAATATGTTTACTATAAAGGAGGGCTGTTTGCCAAAGGAAAAAGAAGAAGTCGAAACGTATATACAGCGTCAACTAAGTTTGAGGTATAAGAAATTCTATTTTTTGGAATATTCTCTATTATAATTAAATCAGAAAGTAAATAAGTGATTTTTCTGTTTACTATAAAATCACATAGTATACAATCCGGGGTAGAAGAATGTAGTTCCAGATCATTTGAGATCAGATTGGTATTAATATTAGAATGCTTAGTTGTAAGATGATGAACCCCTTCAGTTATTGGATAGATCAAAAGAACCAATAACAGAGACCATGCCAGTAATGGCAATCTGATATCTGAAGAGAAAGGTTTTATATTTTCCATCTTGTTGCACCAAAGTTGCAAAAAATAACAACAAACTACATTATTTTATCATTTATTTAACGCATATTTTTATATATATACAGTCTCAAATAAAAAAGGACTATAAGATTTTATTAATTTTTTTATAGATATATTGGTGTCGTTTATAGGTAAAAAAATGTAGTTTGGGAGATAAGTTTATAATCACAAAAAATGTTTATTATTTTCAAAACTTTCTAAAAAAAACACTAAATTTTCAAGAAAAATATGCGGAATATAGTTTACTTAACACTAATCATGGTTATCGCCGTGGGCTGTAAAAAAGATATAAATAAAAATAAGGTATCGGTACAGGAAACCAAAAAAACACCAGTATTCGAATTAGTTCCTGAAACATACAGCACAGTACATTTTAAAAATACAGTCGAAGAAACCCTGTATTTTAATTTTCTTAACTATTCATATATCTATAATGGAGGAGGAGTAGGAGTTGGAGACATTAATAACGATGGGTTAGAAGATATATATTTCAGTTCAAACCAAGGCACAAACGCTTTGTATCTTAACAAAGGAGGCTTTATTTTTGAAGATATTACCGCAAAAGCAGGGGTAACAGATGCAGAGGGCTGGTCAACAGGGGTTTCTGTAATCGATATTAATACCGATGGCTGGTTAGATATTTATGTATGCAAATCAGGGTCTTTACAAGATAGTGCTAAAAGAAAAAACAAACTGTATATCAACCAAAAAGATGGTACTTTTTTAGAACAAGCAAGCCAATACGGACTGGCTTCCAGTGCATTTTCAACACAAGCATACTATTTGGATTTTGATAAAGATGGGGATATAGATATTTATTTGGTAAACCACAGACCGGATTTTAACAATAATGTTAGGATAGACCCTAATATACAAACAGATTACCAGCCAGATAGTACCGATCAACTTTTTGAAAACCAAGACGGAAAATATATAGATATTACTCAAAAAGCAGGTGTTTTAAACAAAGCCTGGGGACTAAGTGCCTCTATAGGGGATTTTAATAATGATAATTGGCCGGATATATACGTAGCAAATGATTTTCTGGAGCCGGATTTTCTATACATCAATAATCAAGACGGAACATTTACCAATACAATTCTCCATACTTTAGACCACATTTCAGCCAATAGTATGGGATCTGACTACGCAGACGTAAATAATGACTTAAAGCCGGATTTAATTGTTTTGGATATGGTAGCAGAAGACCATAAAAGAAGTAAAGAAAATATGGCAACGATGAGTACAGAAAACTTCAATCTTTTGGTAGATGCCGGTTACCACCATCAATATATGTCTAATATGTTACAACTTAATCTGGGTAATGGAGTGTATAGCGAAATAGGACTATTGGCAGGAATAGCAAAAACAGACTGGAGCTGGGCACCCGTATTGGCAGATTTTAATAACGATGGATATAAAGATCTTTTTGTTACGAATGGTATTTTGCATGACCTTTCTAATCAGGATTTTAGAAATAAAATGAAGACAAATATCTTAAATCTTAAAAAAGTAACTTTAGAAGAGGCTATAAATATGATGCCTTCTGCAAAGCTAAGCAATAAGATGTTTGTAAATAATAAAGACCTGACCTTTACCTCGGTTACAGAACAATGGGGACTAGAACAAAAAGTAAACTCTAATGGAGTAGCCTATGCAGATTTTGATAATGATGGAGACTTAGATCTGGTATTAAACAATCAAATGGATACCGCCGGTATCTATAAAAATAATCAAAAAGATACCAATTATATATCGATCAAACTTTTAGGGGAAGATAAAAACCCTGATGCCATAGGAGCAAATGTAAAAGTATATACAAAAGATGCACAGCAATCCAGAGATATGTATATGGTAAGAGGATTTCAATCCTCGGTTACCCAGAGGCTGCATTTTGGATTAGGAAATATAACCACTATAGATAGTATTTTGGTAGAATGGCCACAAGGAAAATCCAGTACTCTTAAAAATATAGAAAGTAACCAATTACTCACGATACACGAAAAAGAAAGCAATTTAAACGTAAAAAAAGAGGAAAAAGAAAAGGAAATAGCATTGCTTATCGATGCAGCAAAGTTTGGTATCGATTATAAAAACAAAGAGCAGGAGTTCGAGGATTATAAGCTACAGTTATTACTACCACAAAAACAAAGTGAAAAAGGAAAAGCCCTTGTTGTAGGAGATGTAAATAACGATGGAAAAGATGATTTTTTTGTAGGAAATGCTAAAGGAGCGCCTTCAGCTTTGTATATTCAAAATAACGATGGAAGTTTTAGAGCTTCGAGCACCCTGGTTTTTCAACAAGATAAAGAGTTTGAAGATAATCATGCCTTATTTTTTGATATGGACCAGGATGGAGATCAGGATTTGTATGTAGCCAGTGGTAGTTACGAAGACAAAGAAAATAGCAACTGGCTTTTAGACAGGATTTATGAAAATGACGGAAAAGGAAACTTTACAAAAAGTAAAGCTTTACCAAATATAAAATCTGTATCTACAACCGTTACCGTATCCGATTTTGATAAGGATGGGGATCTCGATCTTTTTGTTGGGGGTGGTGTACAACCAGGCAAATACCCATTATCTTACCCTTCTTATTTCTTAAAAAATGAATCCGGAAAATTTATAGAAGCAACCAAAGAAATCTCTAGTGGGACAGAAGAGTTACAAATGGTAAACGATGCAATTTTTTCAGATTATGATAAAGACGGGGATGAAGATCTTTTGGTAGTAGGAGAGTGGATGCCGATTACTATTTTGGATAACCATCAAGGTAAATTTACCAAAAAAGAAAGCGAAGTATTACAACATACCTCCGGATGGTATTTTACCATAAAAGCTACAGATATAGATAAAGATGGTGATACCGACTATTTATTAGGTAACATAGGAGAAAATACCAAGTACCACCCCAAAAAAGAGAAACCACTGCATATTTATGCTAAAGACTTTGATAATAGCAATAGTCTGGATATCATACTAAGCAAAGAATCTAAAACAGGATTGTTGCTGCCCGTACGAGGAAAAGAGTGCTCCTCTGAACAAATACCATTATTAAAAAATAAATTTAAAACTTATGGAGAGTTTGCAAACGCATCCCTGTCAGATATTTATGGAGATCAGGATTTGCGGGAAGCTACCCATTACACAGCAACCGATTTTAGCAGTGTACTATTAATAAATAATGGTAAAGGAGATTTTACTATCGAAGCATTGCCCATAGAAGCACAATTTGGACCCACCACAGATTTTGTTATCTCAGATTTTAACCAGGATGGTACAGAAGATATATTAGGTATAGGTTCCTTATACGAAGCCGAAGTAGAAACCATACGGTATGATGCCAATAAAGGATATTTTTTGTATAAAAATAAAGAAGCATCTGGCTTTTCTGCAACATTAGCCGCATTACAAGGAGTGCAAATAAAAGCAGCAGAAAGTATTGTTATCCAGGATAAAAAATATACGCTTTTTTTATGTAAAAATGAAGGACTTAAGTTATTGCAATAAAATATAACAGCTATTTTTATATAGCAAAGCAGCTTCTCAATAGTTCTGTTGAGATCGAAATGTAATTGCAAACAGCATTGCTTACAGTTTTTCGATTCCGTTTAGGATATTCTTTTTGTCATCCCATTGCATACCGGGATCCATGATCTAATGTTTAGATGTCACATAGGGCTTGAAGAGCAATTTCTTATGTAATACGATTTACGAAATTCTCATCCGTAAACCGTATTACTACTACAAAAAAATGATAATAAAAGGAACAGGTATAAACAGAAAAGTCGGTTCGAGTGTTTTTTACAAAGTGCAGTGAACTAAAAAATATATCGAGAACCAACTTAGAATAAGAACTTTTTTGATAAATACATTTTACTAAAAACCTGAGTTCGATGTAAGAAAATTTACGTCAGTCAGGAGCGATTTTTGATAGAAAATTGTACTTCGGCAAAACTCAGCAGAACTATCGAAGACAAGTAAATTTTCAAGCAAAAGCCTTGTCATCTTGAGCTTGTCGAAAAAGCGATACAACTTTTCTTCGTTACCCATATTAAAGGCAGCCTGTAAAAATCTACTTAAAAATCAAGTTTAAAAACTTATACAAGCCCTGTTTAATCCACATTGTGGAGTTTAATTCTCCGAGGCTTGCCTCGAAAACAAAATATAATTTCGGAAGCATACCTCGTGAGCTTCCTCCCAATGTCATTAAATTAAGAGTTTAAACTATTGATTTAGATTTTGTTAAGTGGATTTTTACCTGTGCCCGAATGACAAAATAACCAAAACACAATGCCTTCTGCTTGTCATCCTAGCTCTTCAGCAAGTTCAGGATAAACTAAAGGCTGGAATCCATAATGGAAATAAAGGAGTATTTTGCTTTTACAGATATTTAATTCTCAAAAAGATACAGCTTAACTTAATGACATAGAGCTTGCTCCGAGGTTATGGATTAGTACAGTAATAGAAAATAAAAACTTTTAGAAGCTTATACTTTAAAGGTTGATTTAGCTGAGCAAGTAAAAAATCTTATAGGATAAGTCCTTATTTTTGAATATATTAACACTGTATTAATAATTTAAAACTAAAAATATGGAAATAATTGTAACGATTATTATTGGTGCAGTAGCAGGTTGGCTGGGTAGTACCATTTACAAAGGTGGAGGTCTTGGCCTTATCGGAAATATTATAGTTGGGGTTGTTGGTAGTTTTGTAGGGTACTGGCTTTTAGGACAATTAGGTATTAATTTAGGTACCGGTTGGCTGGGAGCAATTCTTACAGGTGCTATAGGAGCAATACTAATCCTGTTTTTGATTAATTTGATATTTAAAAAACGCTAAACAAAACATAACAAACTATACAAAAAAGCTACTAATTTGGTAGCTTTTTGTGTATCTGGTATTTGATCCACATTGTGGAGTTTAATTCTCCAGGGCTTGCCTCGAAAACAAAATATATTTTCGGAACCTGAGTTCGGTGTAAGAAAATTTACGTGAGTCAGAGTGATTTTAGATAGAAAATTGTACTTCAGCAAAGCTCAGCAGAACTACCGAAGACAAATAAATTTTAAACCAAAAGCCTTGTCATCTTGAGCTTGTCGAAAGAGCAATACAATTTTTCTTCGTTACCCTATGAAAAATCACTTCATTTGACGGCTTTTTTAAACCAAATTTTTAGAAACTCACGTTCGGAAGCATACCTCGTGAGCTTGCTCTGCTGCGGTTATGGATTGAAATTTTGATATATCGTATTATTTTATAAAAAGATACTATCATCGTTTAGAGTAATTATAGTATTTTTAAATAAAAATAAAACCACTAGTCAACGTGTGATATGCATTTACAAACCATTGTAATTGGTAAGTGTGTTTTATATTGTCGTCGATAATAATTATAAATGAACATTTTCCGATTTAAGAAAAAACGAGAATACTCCTCAAAGGATATTTTAAAGCAACTCGACAAGTGCGCAGATGATTTTACGTTTCCAATGTTGGATAATGGGTATGTTTATCCTGTTCATTCTAAGCTGAGTGCATATCGTGACGAAAAACGATGGGCTTTAATAATCGAAGTAATCGGATTCAATTATCGTGGAGGTGGACATAACGGAATTTCAAATTGTTTACACATTTTCGGAAATTGTATTGAAACAAAACCTGGGACTGATAACGACAATTTCTTGTATCTAACTGATAATAGTTCCGAACATTCGACTTTTGACGAGGAATATCTGGAAAGTTTGAATCCCAAAGCTAAAACAATGCTTTTGAGAAATAAAAAAATTACTATTAATCATAATCGTCAATTCTACTTAAAAAAAGGAATTGAACTTGTAGAAAATGACAAAATTTTCGTTTGGGAATTTTTAAGAGGTTTAGGACCAGAATACAATAAAGAATTTGAGGCGACTGAAAAAGAAATCAGAGAACGAATTCCAACGGACTTGCCAAAAATTATGGAATTAACGGAATGGAATCATCCAGACTGTGCTGATTCAGAAATTCCAAGCAAAAATCAAACTTTTAAGCAAATCGCCAAGGTCTTAGAAACTGGAGAAGTGGAATACTACAAACCAACTAAAAAGCCAAATAATCATTGGGAAAATTGGGCTGATGGTGGAACATTGTAAAAAAGTACTTATATTTTGTTTAGTTGTCTCAATGGTGAAATTAAAGAAACAGTCGTATAAAACTATTTTGATATTGCTGTATTTTTTAAGTATTATTTTTATAGAGATAAGTACCAGTTTAGCTCTTATGGGCGGATTCTTAGGAGATACGTAATTTTTATATTAAATCATTTGAAACACATTAAATCTATAAAACGAGTATTATTTGCATCAATAATTTTGATGCTTATTGGTTTTATTTTTCGCGGTACGATCTATAGGAAAGTCGTAAAATATAAACCTCTTCAACAAAGATCAGGTTACATAGTTCAAGATGATGATCTTATAAATTATATTGAAGTAAATAGTCAAAAAAAAACAATTAAAGTTGAGGAGATAATTAAAATAGGGTTGTTTCTAACATCAAAAAAATTAAGGTTTACCTATTCTAAAAATCACAATAACCCTAATGAGTTAATCAAATCAAAAACTGCAAATTGTATCGGTTATGCTTCCTTTTTTTCTTCTGTTTGCAATTATCTTTTTAAAAAGTATGGTTTTAATGATTGGGTTGCAAAACCATATAAAGGATTGATTTATTTTTTTGGAAAAAATTTACATTTATATTTTAATAGCCCATTTTTCAAAGATCACGATTTTGTAATTATTGAAAACACAATAACAGGGCAAAGCTTTGCGGTTGATCCATCAATTAATGATTATCTATTTATCGACTTGGTAGAAAAATTCTAAGGGGGGGTGCCTTTGCATATAAGAGTTGAAATAAAAACAACCCTTGCAATTACTATTTAGGGGTTAAATAATTAGCTTTACGATTTTTTTGAAACACATAACCAACAGAAAAATGAAAAAACGATTAATAATTCTATCAGGACTGTTACTTCTTGTTGCAGGTGGGTTTGGACTTTGGAAGCTTAACAAAGACTTTTTACTTTTATGGAACAGTAATTCAATATATGTAACAGCTAGCAGCCCTTTGGTTGTAGATAAGGTCAAAATTGAATTTGGAATCGGTGTAAATACTATAAATCGCTCTACAGACAGTGATTTATTTAGTCATAGAAAAAAATATACAGTTGTTTATGACGGTAAAGCAAAAGATAGGATGATAAATGATTATGGAGAAAATGATTTCCTGATCACTTATAATAATGAATACTATTTTTCATTTCGCCAGTTTAAATTTAACCGCAGGCATCAGCACAACTATAATTTTCACTTTTTTCAGAAGGATACAATACTATTTATTCGTGCAGACATTCAAGGGCAAGATGCAATGAAATTTGAAAGACCAATGCTTAAAATAAATTTAGCGGATAAATATAGATGCAATGTACCCGTTGACAATGCAGGAGTTATTTATAATATGATAGAACTGGTTGACCCAGATAGAAAATGAAAAACGATCATATAACAACAAATTTATGATCATATCTAATTAAGAATTAATCGAATGAATCTGGTATGTTTGCTTTAGCGCAAAGCTTAGAGCTAAAAGATATGGAATTAGTACAAAGTGGTCGATGACATGGTGAAATTTTACTCTGCCACGACACATCGTAAAAAAAAGAAAGAAAGTAGTAATTGAAAAATCTAAAATTAATGGAGATAATACAAAAAAAGGCACCAACAATATTCTGGATTTTAATTCCAATTATCTTACTGGTTTCTTTTCTGGATAGAAATCAAACTATGGATATAAATATTTATGACACTTATCTTATAATTGAAAATTTTGAATTAGGAATATTAGCTTCTATATTTTTTTGCATAATAGGGTTAATATACTGGTTATTAGAAAAGCTTGGCCATAAAACAATTAGATGGATGTCATTTATGCATATAATATTAACAACTAGTGGCGTATTATGGATTGTTTTCTCAAATTATATATTTAAAATAGGTGAATATAGCACAGATAGTGATTACACATATTTCGATAGTTTATTAGTAGCAAATATGGTCTTAACCATTTCTTTAATCATTGTAATAATAAGTCAATTTTTGTTACTAATAAATTGTGTAATCGGTATAGTGAAAAAATAATACACATCTAAGCTATATTTGTAATAATTATCCTATAAAAAACTAATTAAGCAAATAAAAAAACGATAGATCTTTTAAACAGATCTACCGTTTTTTTATCTATAGTAAAGTATTACTTATTATTTACAATATACCACAGTTTGCCCATATTGAAAATGAATAGGGTTATGAGACGGATCTTCTTTAAACATGTATAAATCCTTAGGTGCTTTCTCAAAAAGCAGGATAATATCTGAACCACCAAACTTAAATTTACCAAACTCCTGACCTTTAGGGACCGTTTTTCCTTTAAGTTGTTCATACATATCCACTCCCGATACCTGGCACATCCCGATAGGTATAATAGCCACTTTTCCTACATCTGCACCCGCATCTACAATTACAATACCACGCGCTTGTGTAAATTCATACCCATCTGTAGCACTGTCAGGAGCATCCCATTGCCCATCATCCGTTAAATTAACCGATAAATATACTTTTCCCGGCACAGCCTTTATCTCTAATACTTTACCACTAACCGAGGTATGAAAACGATGGTAATCAAACGGACTTAAGAAATAGTGTATAAAAGTTCCGCCATAAAAATCTTTTGCATAACTACTGTTATCCAAAAGCTCATCTACAGTACCAATAGTATGAGTGTGTTTTAAAGTGATTTTGGTCTTTTCTCCTTCCACATCCAATACATTACCGTCTTTATCAATAGGATAATTTTCTTTAAAAGTACAATCTGCAGGAGATACAATAGTTTTATTGTTATCAGGCTCTGCAATAGGGCGTAAAGGGCTTATACCCGTTTTTGGATCTGCATTGTTAAACTCGCGGTAAAAGAAATTATTAAAAGTATGCCAGTTTTTTTCATTATCGGCATATAGCGGATAATTATACATAGGATCATATTTAAAAGAGTGCAAACTCTCTTTTGTTAACGACGGTTCGGTATCCAAAAAACTACCCCAGGCTTTTGCAAAATCCACTAACCAGGCAGCAAAACTCTCAAAACTTTGCATAGTGAGATTGGTACCCGGTATTTTTTGATCGATCAACCAGTAAAATTGACATAATAAATCATATACCTTTTGGTTGTACCCGTTTTGTTGCCCATTGCTTTTCCAGGCATTGGGATAATTAGGATCATTACTTTCGTTTGGTATTATACGAACATACAAATCCAAATAATCGTAGTATGCAGGGATAGTTACCGGCCAGCCATTTCCTTTAAATTCATTATTTATTGCCTGATAAAGATCCGGGTTTAAGTTCTTTTTTGCAGAGTCATTAGCAACTTTTAAAGAGGCTGATAAAGCAGCATGCATTTCGGGATGGTCCTTCAAAATTGTTTTTAATTTTTCTACAACCTCATTATGGGTATGGATACCCACATGTAATGTCTCTTTTTGTTCTAAAATAATAGTCTCTTCCATTGGTTAGGTTTTAAGTTTTTTTCTTACTCTGTTTACATTAGCTTTTCAGATTCCGCTATTTGTAATCCAAAAACAAAAGACAAAGGGTCTTGGCTCCTTGTTTTTTGACTACTACATAAAGTTAGAAAACAAAGCCGTAAAAAAATATTTCAGCCTATATCACAGCAATGCATAAAAAAGGATAAGAAACCTTATGGTTATATAAATTTTGTTTGCTTTTTATTATTTGAATAAGCTAAACCACTTCTTTGTATGACTTAAAACTACTGATTTTAAAGACCCCCCGCGCTGTTTTAATGCTCCCCGTTACCGGGATTATCAATTTTATACCGGGGATTATTATTTACTATCCGGGGAAGATCAAAGTAGAGCAGGGACTATCATTTTTATACCAGGTTATACCTTAATTGTGTCCGGAAGGATTATATAGTAGATATGATTTAATAAATTTTATAACACGTAGTTACTATAACTCCTTTGTGATCCTTCAAAATAATAGACAATAATTGTTTTTCCTCTTTTGCTTTAAAATAAAATGGTGGCGCTAATAAGTTTAAACCACTTTGCTTTTTTAGCCGCGTTCCCTGTCCGGAAATAATCTCTATATTGGGCATAAAATCCCCTTCAGGGATATGCTCTGTAACGATAACATATTTAAAACCAGTCAACCTGCTTATTATGCTTTCTACTTCGGCATTCGATAAATGTTGCAACACTTGTCTTAATAAAGCACAATCTCCAAAAGGCAGATCATCTGTAGCGATATCCAAACAATAAAATTCTAAATTTTCTTCATTAAATCTTTCTTTATTATACTCTATAAGCTCTGGTACTATATCCACCGCAATATATTTTTTGGTATACTTTACCAATTCTTTTCCTACATTAAAATCCCCGCAACCTAAATCACATACCACAAGAGGGTTTTTAAATGATGTTAAAAATGATGTTATAATATCAATATACGGATTAACTATTTCAGGATTATGAGATCCTGTACCCGAATAAAAATTAGATTGGTTATCGCCCCAAAGTTTCATTTCATAAACCTGTTTCATAGCATCTTTTGTTGGCCAGGGCTTTTTTGCCTTTCTAATTTTATTTTCTTTCTTGCTCATGGGGATTCTCTATCTTTCTGTACTAACTGTATAAAATATAATGATGTATATTCTGTCATAACATTATAAACAAACGTACAAATTATAGATAATAATAAATAGTATATAAAAAAAGAACGCACTTTTAATAATCAGTTCAAGGTTTGGTTAAAATGGATTTCTGATCTGCACCAGAACAATATGATGACTAAAAAAATGATTTTTGTTTGTCATTTTTGTGTAAACCGCATAATCAATCACAGAGAAGCGGTTTAACCTTACTTTCCATATTTATAAAAGAAATATGTGGTAATATTGTAGCAAAATAAAGGAAGATCATACATGACAAAAAATACAGTTTTAATAAATGGGGTCGAGATAGAGAAATCAATAATATCAAAATATCTATTAGAAAATAGAAAGTTGGAAGCAGTTAAATATATTTATGAAAATACAAAGGTAGGATTGTTGGAATCTAAAAATATCGTAGAGCTATTTCAAGCAGGGAATATAGATGATTACAGGTATCAAGAGGTGAAAAAACCATCATCCCTGATACAAAGAACCAAGCCCGTCGTAGGGTTTGGTCTGGTAAAAAAAATGGCTGTCATTTTTGGTATTATAGCTATCGCAATATTTTTGTTTTTATATAAATACATAGGATTTTAGCATATCCGGCATCACATAAAAAATATAATGAATAACGGATTGTCCAATATATCAACCTGTATAGTATGGGTAAAGAGCTGGAGGAGGAATAAATTATATACAATAAAATTAATTTGTCAACAAAAAATAATTTTAAGAATATGTATTGTGTATGCAGAATAAGCAGGTACTCATAATATACCATAGACTTGTTTAATACCCAAAACAAGGAGCAAGCTAATTTGTTGAGGGTAAAATAGCAAAAAACAATATATATCGCTGTACTATGTTTAAAAAGATAAAGTTTTATAAAAGGGCGCTTTTTTGCTGTATAAAGCTCATTAATATATATTATGAAAAACACAACAGTTTTAGCAATTGCTATAGTATTTATAAGCACATTTTGCTACGCACAAAATACATATTTCTATTCGCAACCAAAAATACTTGCAGATGGTTGGGGAACCAACAATTTAAAATCGCAAAAGGTTGACACAACGCGCATATATCAATTGTTTAACCAAATACAGAATGGGAAAAATAAAATCCATAGTGCTTTATGGATAAAAAACAATCAAATTATTATCGAAGAATACTTTAACGGATACTCTGTAGATCAGCAACAAGATCTTCGTTCTGCTACAAAAAGCATAAGATCAATTTTAATGGGGATTGCAATCGATAAAGGATTTATAGATAATATCAACGACCCAATATCAAAATATCTTAACCCCCTGGTCCCCCAAAAAAATCCGGACAAAAGAAAAGAAAAAATTACAATCAAAGACTTATTAACAATGTCTGGTGGATTTGATTGTAATGATTGGGACAAAACATCAAAAGGGCAAGAAGATAAAGTATATAGAAAAAAAGACTGGCTTCAGTATACGTTGGATCTGCCAATGGTAAATGAACCCGGAGCAGTCTCAAACTATTGCTCTATGGGCGTAGTTTTAATAGCAGAAATAATAAGTAGAGCCTCAGGAATGACGATCGATAAATTTGCAGAACAGCATCTGTTCGATCCACTGGGGATTGTTAATATAAGTTGGGGACATACCTCTAATAAAAAAGTTATACCATCAGGTAAAAGGCTTTATATGACCCCCCGGGATATGGCCAAAATAGGCCAATTAGTACTTGACAAAGGAAAATGGAAAGAAAAACAAGTTGTATCTCAAAAATGGATAGAAGAATCCACCACGCCAAAAACAAAAATTACAGGAATTGATTATGGCTATTTGTGGTGGGATATTCCGTTTATGGTAAATAAAAAAAAGATGACCGCCAAAACAGCAACAGGAAACGGGGGACAATACATCATGGTTTTTCCAGAGCTAGATGCAGTAGCTGTTTTTACAGGAGGAGCATACAATTCAGAAGAAGATAAATTGCCTTTTGCGATAATGAAAGATATATTTTTACCATCATTTGAAACAAATCAATAACAAAACAAAAAAATAATTATACTTTACGTATTCCGGTTATACTATTTTAGCTTTAGAATTTACCACAATAAAATTTTATTTTCTGTCTATGTTTCAAAGTTAAAATGGTGTTATACTAAGCGGGTTGTTGAAATTAGCAGAACATTGAAGAGGCTCAAAAAAAATAAAAATAGTTTTTGCTCCTTATACATACCAAAAATCCCTCTGCACTTGTGCTTCTATTCGTGCAGGGGGATTTTAACAATCAAAAACTATTTTCACACATAATTCTATTTTTGAAAACCTGAAATAACAGATAATTCAAAATAATAAAGTTTCCAAGCCAGAGTCCCTAACATACACATTAGGGGGATTAATAAAAAATCATGTCTTTATCTACCGTATGGTAATCTACCTCAGAAGCTTTTCTGTATTTTAGTTCAACAGTATTCCAATCGGTAGCCCAACCTTTTGCAATATTATTTAAGTATATAATTTTAAGTTTATGCTTTCCTTTTTGTAAGGCTATTGAGTTTTCTTTTGGGTGTTTTTTTAACGCGTCTTTATAATCAATAATTAAGTGATCTGCTATCCATACCTGATCTTGGCGGCTGGAAAAATAGTATACACCATCCTCTGGGATTTCTACATAACCATTTAGAATAACCGCTTTAAAATTATCTTCTTTTACCTCGTGCCCCCAGTGATAAGTAGTATTAGAATCTTCGATAGCTTTAATAGTAGCAGTATTGGTTATAGCATTGGTTGGAATATCATCAATACTATTAAAATATCCTTTGATTTCTTTTGAAACCAATCCGGCAGAAAGTCTTTTTGTAGAAGCAGAAGGAACAAGCTTTTCTTTAGTAACCATTAGGTTTCTAATACTGCTCATTTTACCATTTTGCAAAACAGAGGCTATTCGTAAATCTGTGGTTTCTGTAAAACGTAAAGGGGTTTCGTATACGGTGCTCGTAATAG
Organism: Aquimarina sp.; assembly: GCF_977115655.1. Lineage (NCBI taxonomy): Bacteria > Pseudomonadati > Bacteroidota > Flavobacteriia > Flavobacteriales > Flavobacteriaceae > Aquimarina > Aquimarina sp. The sequence goes on along the minus strand of NZ_CDSBKO010000033.1, from coordinate 20,733 downwards.
TTGGATTTGTTCCATCTGTAGTATATACCATTTTTACAGGATGAGTTGTAGAAAAAGGTACGGTAATACTATCTGTAAATACTATTCTGTTAGCGGTAGGCCCTTCCGGAAGCGGTATGTGATAATTAGCAGTATGGTAATCCAGTACCGTATAAACATCGTTTAATCTGTTTAAAAAATCATTAAAATTTTTATTCTCTGTTGTTGTCCAGGTAGTTTCGGCCAAAGCTATAATACGAGGGTATAATAAATATTCGATAGTTTCTTCTGTATAGGTGTATTCTGTCCATATATTTCCTTGAGCCCCAAGAATATGTTTTTTCTTATTTTCTTCAATTTCTTTAGGAACAGGGTCATACATATATATTTTTTCTAAAGGAATATACCCTCCAAAAGCTAATGGTTCTACTTTTGGATCCCCTTGGTAAAAGTTAAAGTAGCAATACTGCGAGGGGTTCATAATAACATCATGACCTTTATTGGCAGCATTAATACCTCCTTCTTCTCCTTGCCAGGACATAATACTTGTAGTAGGGGTGATGCCTCCTTCTAAAATCTCATCCCAACCAATCATCTTTTTTTGGTATTTTGACAGGATTTTTTCTACCCGGGCCATAAAATAGCTTTGAAGCCCTTTTTCATCTTTTAAGGCTTCCCTTTTTATTAGTTCCTGACATTCTACAGAGTTTTTCCATTGGTCTTTAGGGACTTCATCCCCTCCCATGTGGTAATATTCATAAGGAAAAAGGGCTGTCATTTCTGCAATAACGTCTTCAATAAAGGTATATGTTTCTTCTTTTGCGGCACATAATATACTGGATTCTACCCCCCATAAATTTCTTACCTCATATTTTTTTTCTTTACAAGAAAGTTCTGGATAGGATGCCAAAATAGCAGCTGCATGACCAGGAGTATCAAACTCAGGCACCACATCTATAAAACGATCCTTTGCATATTGTACAACTTCTTTTATTTCTTCTTGTGTATAATATCCCTGATGTACAGATCCATCGTCATTTTTTCGTATAGAGCCAACCGAAGTAAGCTTGGGATATTTTTTTATCTCTATTCTCCAACCTTGATCATCGGTTAAGTGCCAGTGAAATTTATTGATTTTAAAAAGAGACAATATATCTAATTGTTTTTTTATAAAATCAATAGAAAAAAAGTGTCTGGAAACATCCAGGTGCATTCCCCGCCAACCAAATCTTGGAGTATCTTCTATATCCAAAGCCTTAATTTGAACAGGTAATTGCATTTGGGATTCGTTGCCAGAATACACAGGTAAAAGTTGTATAAACGTTTGCATTCCATAAAACAACCCTCGATCTGTAGCAGCAATTATTTTTACATCTTCATTAGATATTGACAGGCGGTACTCTTCCTTATTTAAGGCAAGAGAAGTGTTTTTAATTAATTGAATACTATTCTTGTCATTTTTATAGGCATTTATAGTAAAAGAATGACCTGTATGAGCTTTTATTTTTTCTGCAAAAAAAGCAGCAATAGTTTTAGAAGATTCGTCTGTATAAGTAAACGAAGTGCTTTTATTGATTTCAAATCCCCCGGTTTTTTTACTTACTCTAAGTGGTTTAGGAGTAATATGAAGAGATTTATCTATTAATAAGGAAGTGTTTTCAGGACTTTTACAGGTTATAAAAATCAAGAAAAATATTGGAATAATTCGTAAATTCATTACTGACTTAGTTTTTGAAGAGTTCTATACTTGATGGTACGATCTACTATATGATCTATTGGTTTTTTTACAAAACTTTTTACCCGGTATCCTCTGTCATTTAACAATTTTTTTATGATGTCCTGAGAGTAATAGGCTACAGAACCAACAAAGTGTATAGGGTATTTAGATACTTCTTCTTTATATTGAAAAATATATGTATTTATAAATTTTAAGATACCTTTATGTAGAATATCTTCGATGTATTCATTTCTTCGATTTTTGAAGAGGAATTGAGCAAAACACGCTAAATATTTACTGGGGTTATCAATACTGTACAATTTGTCCAAAAGATGATCCAGTTCTATTTTGTAGTCGCTTTTAAATGAGATTGCCAAATCTATAGGCATTTTGCCCAAAAAATAATCTTTAAGTAGTATTTTTCCAAAATAATTACCACTTCCTTCATCTGCTAACAGATATCCCAGAGCAGGGAATTTTTGATCCACTTTTTCACCATCAAAATAACAACAATTTGTGCCGGTTCCCAGAATACAAACTATACCGGGTTTTTCGGTCGTAGCTTTTACAGCTCCTATTATGTCTTCTTCAACAGCAATGAGTTTTGCGTCTTTAAATATTGTTTGCAATACTATGTGTAGTCTTTTTTTGGTTTCTGTTTCCCCACATCCTGCACCATAAAAATACACTTCACTTATTAAGGGTGCTTTTTGCAGTATTATATCTGTTTTTTGCACAATATTTTGGATAGCATTATCAGAAAGTAAAATAGGGTTTATACCATCTGTTTTCGTTTTATAAATGGGTTGTCCTTTTTCTGTAACCAAAACCCAATCACATTTGGTAGAACCGCTATCTGCAAATAATATCATTAGCTATCGTTTATTAATTTTTTTTATATTGAAGAAACTTTTGTTTTAAAGTGTTTATAGAAAAAAAAGTTCTTAAAAAAGAATCCTTCCCTCAATTAAGATAGAATTGAGGGAGGATTTTTTTGAGGACAACTCTACATAACAAACAAAAACATATTTGTTTTAAAAAATGTATCTTTTAAAGGCTTCTATTGCTTCATAATCTGCAAGTCCAAGCTTATCGTACAACTCTGCTGTATTTCTGTTTCTTTCTCTGGCTCTTAACCAAAACTCTCTGGAATCTTCACCTTGAAACATAACCCTGTCTTTTTGGGATTGATGGTATAGGATCGCATTGGTTTTTTTACTTACTTCTAGAGGACTTAACGGTACTGCCATTTCGATTTCTGATACGTCCCATTCTTGCCAGGCACCTCTATAAAGCCATACCCAGCAATCTTTCATGTAAGTATTGTTTTTTTGGTTTTCTATGGCGGCAAAGATAGCGTCCAAACAAACTTTATGAGTTCCATGAGGATCAGCCAAATCTCCTGCAGCATATATTTGATGGGGTTTTATTTGGCTAATAATATCTTCGGTAATTTTTACATCTTCTTTCCCAAGAGGGTTTTTCTTTATTTTACCAGTTTCATAAAAAGGAAGATCTAAAAAATGTACTTTATCATCTGATAAGCCAAAATATCTGGTAGCTCCCAAAGACTCCATTCTTCTTATTAAACCTTTAATAGACCGTACTTCCGGGATATCAATATCTCCTTGGTTTTTAGATTTAAGAAAAGCAATTACTTTATCAAACGATCCTTCTTGACCAGATTGAAAACTTTTTGCTACTTCGGCAAATTTTAAAGCCTCATCATCTGTAACGGCAATGTTTCCTGAAGTTTGGTAAACTACGTGTACATCGTGACCCTGATCGATCAATCTTAAAAAAGTACCTCCCATGGATATTACATCATCATCTGGGTGCGGACTAAAAATCAGTACTCTTTTTTTGGCAGGTTCAGCTCTTTCAGGTCGGTTGGTATCATCTGCATTTGGTTTGCCACCAGGCCAACCAGTAATAGTGTGTTGCAGTTTATTAAAAATTTTGATATTCAGATCATAAGAGGATCCTTCAACAGCTAGCAAGCTGGACATTCCATTATCGTTATAATCTTTATCGGTAAGTTTTAAAATAGGCTTGTTTATTTCCTGACTTAACCAGGTAACAGCTTTAAATTTTAATTGCTCTTTCCATATACATTGATCTACCAGCCAAGGGGTTTTTATACGGGTAAGTTCTGAGGCAGCTTCATCATCCAGTATTATAGTAGTATTTTTATGTTGCTGTAAAAAAGAAGCAGGTATATTAGGCGTAATTTGTCCTTCAATTGTTAGCTTAACTACCGTAGCCTTTTTGTGCCCCCATGCCAGTAACAATACCCTTCTGGATTTCATGATGGTGCTAATTCCCATAGTCACTGCTTTTTTAGGAACATTTTCCATACCATTAAAATCAGAAGAAGCATCAGATCTTGTTACATGATCTAATGTTATGATTCGGGTACCAGAGTTTGGGTGAGATCCGGGCTCATTAAAACCAATGTGCCCTGTTCTTCCAATTCCCAGAAGTTGAAAATCAATGCCTCCATATTGCTTGATTTTCATTTCATAATCAATACAATATTGATCCATTTCTTCAATAGGAACAGTGCCATCAGGAATATTTATATTTTCTGGATTAATATCTATATGATCAAATAAATGTTGATGCATAAAGTGATAATAACTCTGCTGGTGTTCAATATCCATAGGATAATATTCATCCAGATTAAAGGTTACTACATTGCTAAAACTTAATTCTCCAGCCTTATGTAAACTTACAAGTTCTTCATATACTTTTATAGGAGAGGAGCCTGTTGCTAATCCTAGCACGCATGGGTTTCCTTCTTGTTGTTTTTGTTTGATTAGGGTTGCTATTTCATTAGCAACAAGTTTTGATGCTATCGATGAGTCAGGAAATATTTCGTTATGAATTTTCTCAAACTTCGATTTTTCAAATTGTCCTACCTGTTTATATTCAATTTCCTGAATCATTTTCTCAAGAGTTTGATAGTTTTTAATTGTTTCTATTATTTCAAGGCTTTGGTTGAAAAGAGATGGATTAGATATTTGTAATCTATCCATCTCTTTCAAAATTGTATTGGCTAACTCAATTCTCTGTTTTTTGGATTAAAAATTCCCTCCGGGAATATCCCACCATAGTCGGGTACCTCCGTTATCAAGGCCTCCAAGAAGTGTGATTGCTTTTTGAACATTAGCAGTATTGGTATTTTTTTCACCAGTAGTAAAATTGATTCTTCTAATTTGTATATTGGTATCAATTTTCCCTCCGCTATTGTTTATTACAACAGGAAATATTCTGGGGTATCCAGTACGTCTAAACTCACTCCAGGCTTCTTGTCCTTCTGGGAACATTGCTATCCATTTTTGTGTGATTATTTGTTCTAACTGTTCTTCGTTTGTTCCAGCTGCGTTGTAAGCAATTTTAACATCACTTGGATATGCAATATTGTTAGCAGGGTTTATAGCATCTACATAGTCCTTAGGGGTACTCGTGTTATCTACTAAGTAGGCAGCTGAACCATCAATATTATGTTGAGAGAACGAAGTTTTTATCCCTTTTTCATAATGTTCTTTGGCATTACCAGCTCCTGTCCAACCTCTAAGAGCAGCTTCTGCTTTTAAAAACCATACTTCTGCAGCACTCATCCATTGTACAGTTCCTTGTGATACCACTTTACCAATAGCAGAATGCGGTTCGTATTGTGTTTTAGCAGTAATATCAATACCCATTCTAATCCCTTTATACGCACCATTTAAAGCTTTATCTTTTGCGGGTTCGAAATATGTCTTTTTACGGCCATCGTTATATCCTTCTAAAATGGATTCCATTTCAGCACTCATACGAATATCTCCCCATGAACTACTAATTTCAAAGATTGGATTAGGGAAACCACCATTGATTTTCATATCATCAGAGTTAGACTCCAATAATCCTGCGTCACTAGCTAATGCTAATTCTCCTTGAGTTCTTGCTAAAACAGGATCTACTTTTACTACACGCATAGCCAAGCGAAGCCGTAATGAATTTGCATATTTTCTCCATTTAGAAATGTCACCTTTATAAAGTGATAAATCAAAAGGCTTAAATAGTAGAGAGCTTTCAAGTTCTTTTAAACCATCTATTGCTGTTTTTAAATCATTAAAAAAGGTATTATATGCCAGCTCCTGAGAATCATATTGACCTGTTGTTGCAAAATCGTCAAACTTAGTGTATCTAATAGGTCCGTAAATATCGCTCACACGATGCATTGCAGAAACTTTAATAATATTTGCTAAATGAATAAACTCAGTTGGAGGGGTACTTCTCTCATTAACAATTGTTTTAATTTTTAATGCAAATGGCATTACATTGTTATAGGCATCGTTCCAAGGAAATTCATTCCAACCATCTACTAAAGAGTAGGTCATGTTATTAATATTTCCTGCAAATGGGGTTGGCGGTGTCATATACCCAGAATATACATCACCCATCAATCCCTGTTGTAATTGATAATTCCATGCTGGGGTAATATTTATAACATTTAAAAACATTGGTGTAAAAGGTGCGCCAATATCATTATTCATTTGTTCTAGGCTTCTTTCTGGTATAGAATTGGGATCTGTATTAATTTTCTCAAAGTCATCTGTACAGCCTGTGTAGCTCACAATTATGATGGAGGCTATGATATATTTTAAAATCTTGTTCATTTTCTTAGAATTTTACATTAATGTTTAATCCAATACTTCTAGTAGAGGGCTGTCCATAAATATCTACACCCTGTAAACCAATACCGGTACTTGATGCGATATTCGGGTCAAATGGAGCGTCTTTATAAATAAAGAAAAGATTATTTGCAATTAGAGATAGTTTGACGTTTTCAATAAAACTATTTTCAATATCAAGATTATACCCTAAAGACACTTCTCTTACATTAATATTAGTTGCACTATATACATACTCTCCTAATATACCATCTCTTCCTCCAACTGCATTGTAATAAGCCTGAGCAGAAATCTGTGCAGGATTACCATTGGTGTCTACAACATCAATCATACCTCCATTAGTATTTCTTGCATCAGCTGAGGACTGAGAAACCCCATATTTGTCGTTAACCGCTTCTGTAACACTTAGAACATCTCCTCCTACTTTGGCATCAACCAAAATATTTAAGGAGAAATCTTTGTAATCAAAAGTGTTATTCCATCCTAATGTATAATCAGGTTGTGCATGGGCAACAGTATTTTCTTTACCAGTGCTTTGTAATGTTAAATCACCTGCTGTAACTATTGGTGTTCCGTTTTCATTTCTTATCAAGGTACTCGCTCTAATACTACCAAAATCTTCGCCTTCTATTAGTGAATATCCATAGCCATTAACACCAGAAGCTGTTATTATTGCTTCCCCATTATTAAGTGATGGGTGAACAGATATTACTTTGTTTTTATTGGTTGCAAAGTTTATCAAGGTATTCCATGTAAAATTATCTGTTACAATTGGCTTTGCATTTAAAGTAAGTTCAATTCCTTTATTAGATATTTCACCTGCATTAACAATATTTCGAGTTAATCCAGAAATATTTGGTTCTGCAGCTATAAAGAATATTTGATTTGAAGTAGTTGTATTGTAATAGGTAAAATCAAATCCTAATCTATTTTGTAAAAATCTCCACTCTGTACCAATTTCAAATGATTTTTGTTCTTCAGGCTTAAGTGTTTCGCCTTCTATAACGTCAAACCTTGGGACACTAGCATTTCCAGTTCCTAGTTCAATGGGTTCTAATTGATTCGAAGCATACGCAGGAATATCTTTACCAACCACAGCATAAGAGGTTCTTATTTTTCCAAAAGAAATAAATTCTGGAAATTCAACCATTTCAGAAACAACACCTGTTAATCCAACAGAAGGATAAAAGAAGGAATTAGTATCTGTAAAGGCTAATGTAGATGACCAATCAGATCTTCCAGTTACATCCAAAAATAACATCTCTTTAAATCCTATATTCATAGATCCAAATACAGATTGCACTTCCCTGTTAGCAACATTTTGTTGAATATTATTAGTGTCCGAAAAATTGGCAATAGTAAATACATTTGGATATTTCAACCCTGGGTTTTTTCCAGAATCCAATAAAATCTGATCTCCTGTTGTATATTTTGTTAAACTTGTTCCTAAAATCCCTGTGAATGTAAAGTCTTCTGATAATTGCTTGTTATATGTACCAATCAAATCGATATATTGTTGAGTGTTTTCGGTTTTTTCTAAAATATATCTTCCTGTTGCAGAAGCAAAATTTGGGTCACTTCCACCATATATTCTTTGGTCAAAAGTAAAAAACGACTTGTCAAAACTTCCTCTGGATTGTAAAGAGAATTCTTCAGTAATTTGATATTTTATATTTACGTTTGCAAGAACTCTCTGAGCAATATCTTTCCTTAAGTTTCTGTTAATTAACCAGTATGGGTTTTGTTGAATGTTTTCATCAAATGATGACGCAAATTGATCCATCATATTCAACTCTGCATTAAAATATTCAAACTTATCTTTATAGATATTCAAATCAATTCCTACTGGGTTTAAATATAAACCAGTTAATGGATTTGAGTACAAACCATTTGTAGGTCTGTTCCAAATTCTTTGATCAGATAAAGTAATACTTCCAGAAACACTAATTTTATCATTCAAAAACTTAGCAGTTTCTCTAAGTGTTATATTATTTCTTACCATTTTGTTGTCTGGTATTACCCCTCCAGCAACTGTATTGGCATAAGAAAAATATGTCTGCGTTTTTTGATTACCTGAAGATAATGATAAAGATTGGATAGAAGTATATCCTGTTTCAAAAAAATCATCCACAGTATTGGATAAACCGCTGGTTTTTGCTCCCCATGTTTTTGCATCAGCAACTCTACCGTTTATTGCAATAGGTTGTCCTACAGAGGTAGATTGATATTCAGTTTGTAATTTTGGTAGAGACATAACATTATCAATTGTTATACTTGAATTGTAATTAACCGATAGTTGACCATCTTTACCTTTTTTTGTAGTAATTAAAATTACCCCATTTGCTCCTTGACTACCATATAATGCAGCTGCAGAAGCTCCTTTTAATATGGTCATACTATCAATATCATCTGGGTTGATTAGAGATAAAGCGTCTCCACCATCTCTGTTACCTGTTTGGCTACCAAAAATATCTCCTCCGGGAGTTTCTCCGTTTTGACCATTACCATTATTTAACATAGGTACGCCATCGATAACATATAGAGGGTCATTGTTGGTAGTAGATGAATTACCTCTTAAAACTACTTTTGTAGCTCCACCAAGTCCCGATGAACTTCTCGAAATGGTAAGTCCAGATACTTTACCAGAAAGACTATTAATAGGGTTGGTTTGTTTGATACTATTTAGTTCTTCACCACCTAGTTCTTGAGCAGCATAAGTAAGAGATTTTTTTGCTTTTGAAATACCTAAAGCAGTAACAATAACATCTTCTAATTGTTCGGTATCCTCTTCTAATTGAACATTAATTACGGTATCACTACCTACAGTTATTTCTTTGGGAACCATTCCTAGATAAGAAAAAACAATTACGTCACCCGTAGATGCATCAATTGCATAATTCCCGTCAAAATCTGTTTGCACTCCATTAGAGGTTCCTTTTACTAAAATGTTTACTCCAGGTAATGGCACGCCATCTGAAGCTCCTTTTACTGTACCTGTGATTTGGGTTCCCTGTCCAAAACTCAGATAAGAAAAAAATAATAAAGTGATTAGAGTTAAAATTTTTTGTTTCATATTAAAATGTAGTTTTTTTGAATGAGTCAAAGTAATATTTTAAATTTTTAACAAAATTTTTTTTAGACAAACGACATGGTTTATATAATAATCGACATGCATTTATAGATGACAGTTTTTTGAAAAATAGATATTCTTATTTTTTTTGTTTTTCTCTATAAATAGCCTTACATTTTTCAAAATTTTTTGTTAAAAACATAATCTTGAACAATATTATTTAATTATATTTTATAGAAAGGGGACAAGGAAGTGCAAAAGACTATCAAACGAAAATATCACTTGTATTTTTGGATTTTTTATTTCTTATTTAACGTTATTCGATGGGGAAGTTATTTTAATGATTATTTATATTCGTTAAAATCTAATTTGGTAGAATTTCCCCTGCATATAATTTTGGTTTACTTTAATATATATTATTTGGTGCCTAAATTTATATTTAAAAAGAAATATGTGTATTATGTGTTTTTTTTATCCTTAGGTTTAGGAATGCATTATATATTAAGGTCAGGACTTAATCTTTTATTGGTAACAGAAGATATTTGGCCAGAAGTAGAAGGCAGGTTAGCTCCTTTTGGGTTTAACCATGTAGTAGCAGTAGCAATAGGAGAGTTGTATGTGATTGGATTGACCTCAGCAATAAAATTTACTGTAGATTTTTTGGTTGTACAAAAAAAGAATAGATATTTGAGTGAGTTACAGTACAAGACAGAATTAAAATACTTAAAAGCACAGATACAGCCGCATTTCTTTTTTAATACTCTTAATGGATTATATGCACTTACTATAAAAAAATCAGATCTTGCTCCTTATATGGTATTAAAATTATCTAATTTTATGAGATATGTTATATATGATACAAGTAAGAAAAAACTCCCGTTGTTACAAGAAATTGATCATATTGATAATTATATTGAACTTGAAAAAATGAGATATGGAGACAGAGTTACATCTATTATCGATATAAATGGAAATATAGATGATGTAAAAGTAGTTCCTATGCTATTTTTACCGTTTATAGAGAATGCTTTTAAACATGGGTTAAAAAATACGGATCGAATGAAATTATCGATTTCTTTTGAAAAGTTTCAAAACGAATTAATATTTATGTCTAAAAATAACTATGAAGAAGAACCTAAACTAACAAAAACAGACGGAATAGGAATAAAGAACGTAAAAAGAAGGTTACAAATTCTTTATCCTAAAAACTTTACACTTAACATAACGCAGAAAAATAATGAATACCTGGTTTTGCTTAAAATTCCTCTATCATGAATATTAAATGTATAATAATTGATGATGAGCCTCTGGCAGTTGAGGTTATAGAATCTTTTTTACAAGAATTTAAAAATATTCAAGTAGTGGATACTTTTAAAGATCCAATAGAGGCTTTGTCCATATTAGAAAGAGGAGATATAGATGCTGTGTTCCTGGATATAAATCTTCCAAGAATGAACGGATTAGAATTTTTGAAAAGCCTGAACTATCACCCTCAAGCTATAATTACTACAGCATACAAAGAGTATGCATTAGAGAGCTATGAGTTAGAAGTTCTTGACTACTTGGTAAAACCTATTTCTTTTAACAGGTTTTTGAAATCTATAAACAAATTAACCGCAAGACTCATTTCTATAAAAAAGAATGAATTATCTGTTGATATAATACAGCAACCTGCCCATGTGTTTTTGAAAGTAGATAAAAAACTAGTAAAAATCCTCCTTAGTGATATCCTTTTTATTGAAAGCTTAAAAGATTATATAAGGGTAAGTACTCTGGAAGGGACATTTCTATCACACAAGTCTCTGACTAGTATAAGCGAAGAACTGCCATCAGAAAGTTTTATAAGAATCCATAAATCTTATACCATAGCAATAGATAAAGTAAAATCTATAGAAGGTAATCTGGTAGAAGTTGGTGAAAAAAGGATTCCTATAGGAAGAAATTATGCAGCACATGCCAAACAACGAATATTAAAAAACAAATCAAACTTACTAAAATAAAAATAATGATTCTAACAACATTGGATTACATAATAATAATTTCTTTTTTTCTAACTACATTGATTATAGGGCTTGTAGTTTCAAAAAGATCTGGAAAGGATACAGCAGAGTATTTTTTGTCTGGTCGTAATATGCCGTGGTGGCTACTTGGGTTTTCTATGGTAGCAACTACATTTTCTACAGATACACCAAATTTAGTTACAGATATTGTAAGACAAGATGGTGTTGCTGGTAACTGGGTTTGGTGGGCTTTTTTATTAACAGGGCTTTTAACTGTATTTGTATATGCTAAGTTGTGGCGTAAATCAAATGTTACAACAGATATGGAGTTTTATACATTGAGATACAGTGGAAAACCAGCAAGTTTTTTGAGAGGCTTTAGATCTATATACCTGGGTGTGGTATTTAATATAATAGCAATGGCAGCTGTAAATCTTGCAGCTATTAAAATTGGTCAAATAATGTTGGGACTCTCCCCGATACAAACTGTTTTGATAGGAGGATTAGTAACCACTTTTTTTAGTTCTGTAGGTGGTTTTAGAGGGGTTATTTATACAGATTTTGTGCTTTTTTTTGTTGCTATTATAGGGGCAATAGGTGCAGCTTATTACTTAGTTAACCTTCCAGAAGTAGGAGGCTTAAGTAATTTAGTTACACATCCAAATGTATCTGATAAGCTTTCCTTTTTTCCCGACTTTTCTAATGCCGAAGCATTAATAGGGGTTTTAATTATACCATTGGCAGTACAATGGTGGAGTTCATGGTATCCGGGAGCAGAGCCAGGAGGTGGAGGATACATTGCGCAACGTATGCTTGCCGCTAAAAATGAAAACCATGCAATTGGAGCAACATTCTTTTTTAATATTATGCACTATGCATTACGACCATGGCCATGGATATTGGTAGCATTGGCATCTTTGATAATGTATCCGGACATTGCAAGTATTCAAGAGGCATTTCCTAATATAGAGTCTGATAAATTAGGTCATGATTTGGCGTATTCAGCTATGCTAACAAAACTTCCTGCAGGTTTGTTGGGGCTTGTTTTAGCGTCACTGGGAGCAGCATATATGTCAACATTATCTACACATCTTAATTGGGGATCTTCTTATGTGGTAAATGATTTTTACAAGCAACAAATTAAAAAGGATGCAAGTGAAAAAGAATTGGTAAATGTTGGGCGAATTACTACAGTTGTTCTTATGGTTGCAAGCGCAGTTTTTGCACTTTTTCTAACCAATGCAAAACAGCTTTTTGATATCATTCTTATGTTTGGGGCAGGAACAGGTTTAGTTTATATATTACGTTGGTTTTGGTGGCGTATAAATGCATGGAGTGAAATATCTGTAATGTTTTCTGCTATGCTAATCCCTTTGATTCTTACTTTTACACCGCTTGGTGATATTTTATTTGGATATGTACAGGATTCGGGCGAGATAGTATCAGGTGTTTTTCCTTCTTGGTTTAGGTTTATTGCAATGGTAATTATAACATCGATTGTTTGGGTGGTTACTACCTATTTAACAAAGCCGGAACCAAAGGAAACTTTACGTTCTTTTTACGAAAATATACAACCTGGAGGACCAGGATGGAAAAAAGTTATAGATGAAGCTAATGCAGATGGAGTTGAAATAATTAAAGACAGAGGAAAATGGACAGTGCCATCCGGAATTTTGGCAATGTTATTAGGATGTGTCTTGGTATATACTTGCTTGTTTACGGTAGGTAATTTACTTTATGGAGATTATTCAATGGCAGCCTTTACAGCCTTTATCGCCGTAACTTCTGGTTTTTTATTAATCAGAGTTTGGAGATCGTTGGGTAAAAAATTGGTATCCTAAAATAATGAAAAGAGTACAATCTGTTGATTTTTTAAGAGGATTTACAGTAGTATTAATGATATTAGTGAATACACCTGGGGATTGGAACCATGTGTATTCACTCTTATTGCATGCTGGTTGGAATGGGCTTACCCTGGCTGATTTTGTGTTTCCGTTTTTTTTATTTGTAGTGGGGATATCTATCTCTTTTGTGTACAACAGTAAAAAAGGCGAAGCAAATTCTTTGGTATATAAAAAGATTTTTATCCGTAGTTTTAAATTAATAATATTAGGGATATTTCTTAATGCATTTTTACCATATTTTCCTTTTATTAAAACAGAATCTATACGTATTCCGGGAGTATTACAGCGTATAGGGATTGTTTTTTGCATAGTTTCTGTGCTGTACCTAAACTTTAATAAAAAAATACTTCTCTACGTATCCTTATTTTTGTTGCTTGGGTATTGGATATGGCTGGCATATATTCCGTTGCCAAATGGAAACCTGCCAATATTAGACAGAGGTACTGATAATTGGGCCAATTATGTTGATTATTTATTGCTAAAAGGACATATATGGCAACCAGATTATGATCCGGAAGGAATCCTTAGTACTCTGCCATCTATAGTAACAACTTTGATAGGGGTTTTTGTTGGTGAAATTTTAATAAACAAACAAAAACAAAAGCTTTTTTTGCTAACAACAATAGCTATATGTTTGATTGTTACAGGTTATATGTGGAGCATGTTTTTCCCTATAAACAAAGCACTGTGGAGTAGTAGCTTTGTTTTGGTTACTTCTGGGTATGCAACATTGTTCTTAGTAATATTTCATTACTTAATGGATGATAAGGGATATAGTTTTGGAAACCTGTTTAAATATGTAGGAGCTAATGCTATTGTTATTTATTTTACATCCATGATGTTCGCAAAATCCTTTTATTTGATCCAAATAGATACAGAGGTTTCAGTACATCAATTTTTGTTCGAGACCTTTTTTGTTTATAAAGATATTGCTATGGCATTATCTTCTCTTTTTTATGCATTGGTTGTTGTTGGTTTTTATATGGTTCTTGCCTGTTTTTTATATAAAAGAAAAATATTTGTCAAAGTATAAAAGATAAACGATTGAACCCCTCATTGAAGGTTTTACTCCCCAAGGCACACTTCAAAAACAAAACATATTTTACTCATAAGGATCTCTTGGTTATATTATCCATTTTATGGGATCACTATTCTTTACTTTTATCAATAAAGGAAATGTAAATTTTAATTTTCATTTATTCCTGTTTAAATGGTTTTTTGTACGTTAAATAATGTTATTCGTATATTTTATTTCTTTAAAGGAGCTTAAATACAGTACTTTATATCTTGAAATAAAATAACCTTAGAAGGAACTAACTATTTCTTCACACAAAAATTGTCTTAACGATGAAACACAAACTCTATTCCCCAAAAACCTATTCGGGTTTATGTAAGAAATTATGGCTACCTATATTTTCGGTATTATTTTTAACAATTAATTTAATTTATTCTAATTCTAATTCTAATAAAACATATTTAGAAACAACCACTTTTTTGCCTTCAGGTAATACTACCAAAATGGCACTTCCAATACAAGTTGGTGATTTGATAAATAAAGATTTATGGAACACTTTGTTTCCTTACCGTTTTGGTGCTAAAGATACTGGTGATGGTTGGGAATTGAACCCAAAAGACGATTTTTATACATTTGAATCTTTTATTGAGGCAATCAATAGAATGAGTAAAATCAAAGTAATTTTTGATAGAAGATGTGGCACTAATGCATATCGGGTTACTCGTATAGATAAGACTACGGGAGAATCAAAAGTTATAAGAACAGATGTAGACTTTGATGCACCAAGAAATGCAGAAAAAGAAATAATGACAGAAGAGGTAGATTATGGATCTTTTTTGGAAGAAGGTGATTTAGAAACCAGAAAAAGAGAAATAGCAGCTTTTTTTGCTAATATATCCCATGAAACAACAGGGGGTTGGGATACCGCTCCGGGAGGCAGGTTTTCTTGGGGATTGCACTTTCGTGAAGAGCCTACAGATGCCTCTTATGCTTATCCGGACACAAACTATCCTCCAACTGCGGGAAAATCATATAAAGGGCGAGGACCTATACAATTGTCTTATAACTATAATTATGGTCCTGCCAGTGAATTTATATTTGGAAATAAACAAATATTATTGGATAATCCAGAAAAAGTAATTGAAGATGCCGCCTTAGCTTTTCAAACAGCTATATGGTTTTGGATGACACCGCAATACCCAAAACCATCTGCTCATAATGTGATGGTAAACAAATGGTTGCCAAACGAATTGGATAAAACTAAAAACAGAGTGCCTGGATTGGGGATGACAGTGAATATCATTAATGGAGGAGTAGAATGCGGGCAAGGAGCAGAAAAACCTCAAGTACAGGACAGAATTGGATACTACCAAAGATTTACCGATATTTATAAAATAGGAACAGATATGGATGGGGTTCATGACCTGTCAGATTGTGGCTGTAAAGATATGTCTAAATATGGGGGAGACTCTGCAGATTTAACAGCAGAACCATGCGCTCAAAAACCTCAAATAACGTTTACCTCTCCAAAAAATGATGAGTTAATTAAGCAAGAAACATTTTCTCCAATTTCTGTTTCTTTGAGCATAGATGAAAAAGACACAAAGCTAGTTAGTGTGACCACGTCTGTAGATAATCAAACTTTTAATGGTGTTTCATTCAGTTGGACTCCATCAGCCTATGCAAGTCATGTTTTAACAACCAATGCAAAATTTGAAAATGGAACTACAGCAACCTCATCTATTAAAGTAACTGTATGGGATGGTGCAAGTTTAGACTGCCAAGAAGTAGCAGATTGGAAAGAAACAAGAATATACAAAGACAAAGGTACTTTTGTAAAACACAAAAATAAAGTCTATAAAAACAAATGGTATGCAGATAGTAGCAATGTTCCCGGGATTGATGGCGTTTGGGAATTTGTTAAAGATTGCGGAGCTTCTGAAAATTCTGCACCTGTAATCACTTGGGAGTCGCCGTCTGGTAACCAGGTTATCGAACAAAGCCAACTTAGTGCTATTACTTTAAAAGCAAAAGCAACAGATGCAGATGGTAGTGTACAGTCTTTTAAGTTTATTTATAATAGTACTGATATAGCAGCCACTTCTTCAGGAAATGATTATTCTGCCAGTTTTACCCCAACAGCATTTGGACAGGTAACTATAATAGCATCCGCTACAGATAATGAAAATAAAACTTCAGAAAAAACAATTTCGTTTACAGTAAAAGAAAAAATAACAGGAGGAAATATACCTCCGTTGGTTTCCATAACCTCTCCGGGCAATAATGCATCTTTTGATGCAGGAACCTCTATAAGCATAACAGCAAATGCTTCAGATGATGATGGTACCGTTACTAAAGTAGAGTTTTTTAATAACGGTAATAAAATAGGAGAAAGTAGTTCTGCCCCATATAGTTATACTATAACCAATAGTATTGCAGGAGATTATTCTTTAACGGCCAAAGCAACAGATAACAAAGGGATGACCTCTTTATCTGCAGCAATTTCAATTACTGTGATTAGTGGTGGAGGAAACGGTAGTTGCGTAGATGTAAAACAATACGTTGCAGGAACCTCTTATGGTTTAAACGACGAAGTTGTTAATGAAGGAGAAAAATTTAGTTGTGATATTCCGGGATGGTGTTCTTCTGCTGCAGCATGGGCGTATGCTCCGGGTACCGGATCATATTGGCAAATGGCATGGACAAAAACAGGGACGTGCAGTAAAAGTTTTTCAGACACAGAAACAAAAAATTACTCTGTGTTCCCTACAGTAACAAAAGATATTGTAAATGTTACAATAAACACAAAAAATAAATCTTGGATACGAATTAGTTTATATGATTTTTCAGGTAAATTAATATATTCGCAAACTTTCAGCGAATTACAACAAAACACAAAAAAATTATTCCCTCAAGATGTATCGCATCTTAAAAATGGACTTTACGTATTCAAAATTCAAGTAGATAATACTATTTATCACGAAAAAATCCTAAAAAAATAAACTTCTTTTAAAACTTATTCAGGGTAGCTAAGCAATAGTTTGGCTACCCTGAATAAGAATTTTTATAAAACCAAAAAATAACTAATAACACAAATCATGAAAAAAATCTATATCTTTTTTAGTATGCTTTTTTGTGCACTGTTGGCACAAGCGCAATATAATTTTCCGGCTTGTTTTCCAGAATGGAATGCTAGTAATAATCCTTACAAACAAGGACAAGAAGTTTCTTTGAATAGTTTGAATTACAGATGTAAATATTATACGAACGATGCTCCGGGAGCAGGTTCTTGGGAACTTATTGGAGCATGTGGAGACGGAGGTCTGGGGCCGGATTACTCAGGAAAACAACGTATTATAGGATACTTGCCTACTTGGGTTGCAGGTTATGATATTAAAAATAATTTTAAGCCAGAAGTAGTTACACATCTTAATATTTCTTTTTTGATGTTTAAGCAAAACAATAACGATTATAACAGCGCAGATTTTGCTTCTATATCTTTTGATGAGTTTCAAGCTAGAAAAGTAGATTCTGTACTTAATGATCTGGGGGTTTTGCAAAAATCTAAAGCCAAAGGAGTAAAAGTTTCTGTTGCCCTTGGAGGAGCTACTGATTATGCGTTTTTATGGTTAATGGCAAAATATCAAAATAATGATAGCAAACTAGACGAAATAGCAACATTAATAGCAAACTACGTTACACAAAATGACTTGGATGGTGTTGATTTGGATATGGAATGCTGGTGGGCTGATCCTGCTATAAAAGGAACATCAGATCAAGGAGGAAGAGTAAGAGGAAGTAAATGGGGAGATAGTGACAAGGGACCACACCCTGCTGGTATTGGATTAAGAAAGTTAAGCCAAAAACTAAGAGCAAAAATCCCTAATAAATTGATTACGGCTGCTGTTTTTGGAACTTCATGGTATGGAAATAATTATGATGATGGTATGGTAGAATATATGGATTGGCTTGGGCTTATGTCTTATGATTTTACAGGATCCTGGGATAAATCACCAGAGGGACCACATTCTTCTTTGTATAAAGTAGAACCAGGAACCTATACAGGACAAACAGCCGATAATCCTATTTATTCTGCACAAGACGCTTTGGAGTATTGGATGGGATTTGCACCACCGGCTTGGAACCATACAGGAGGATTTGATGTGCCAAAAGCAAAATTAGCATTTGGAGTACCCGTATATGGTTATGATTTTTCTGAAAAGAAACCTAACGGAGGTAATGGAGCTAAATTTGTGCCTTACAAAGATATACTTAAAGATTTTCCTAATGCAGCAACAACCTATGATCCCAAAGATTCTAAAAAACTACGTGGATTTATAGGAGAAAATGGAAAAAAACTATACTATAACACTCCTAAATTAGCTGCAGAAAAAATTAAATATTCAAAACAATACGGACATCAGGGATTGATTATCTGGGAGCTTACCCAAGATACAGATTATAACAGTTCTTCCAGTATCCTTAGAGCTATAAACGAGGCCGCAGGAAATGGTACTCCAATTAATAATTCTCCTGTGATTACCTGGGAAACCCCCGCTTCTGGAGAAGTAATTGAAATGACATCTTTTACTAATGTAGCCTTAAAAGCAAAAGCTACAGATAGTGATGGCACCGTAAACTCTTTTGTTTTTAAATATAATAACACAGAGATTTCGGCAACAAAGAATGGAGATTATTATACTGCTAATTTTTTACCTTCTGCGTTCGGAAAAGTAAGCATTATTGCGTTTGCAACAGATGATAAAAATGAAACATCAGAACAGGCAATTTCTTTTACTATAAAAGAAAAAGGAGCTAATACTGCGCCAGTGATAACTCAAATAACGCCACAAGGAACTGTTGAGTTAACATCTTTGGCCCCAATAAATATAAAAGCTACTATAACAGATGATGTACAGGTAAGCTCTGTAGAATTTGTTATTAATAATACAAGTGTAACTCCGGCAATGGTTGCAAACACCAATGTATATTCTACAGATTGGACACCACAAGCATTTGGAGCAGTTACCTTAAAAGTTGTTGCAACAGATAATCAAGGGTTAGTTTCTGAGGAAACAATGTCGTTTACAGTAGTCGAAAAAACCGGAGGAGGTTGTGACGGAGTAGAAGAATGGGATTCTGCAAAAGTATATTCTTCGACCACAGAAGTAAGCTATCAAGGAGTAGTTTATCGTAATAAATGGTGGACTCAAAATGAAACTCCGGGAAGTAGTGATGTTTGGCAGTTTGTAAGAGATTGTAACGGAGGAGGTGGTACAGGTACAGGATCTTGTACAGAACCTTTATGGTCGGTATCTGTTGCTTATAACGGAGGGGATAAGGTAACTTATCAAAACAAGTTATATAGCGCAAAATGGTGGATTAAAGGAGAAAAACCTGATGCTTCTTCTGCTTGGGGTTATATATCAGATTGTACTGCTTCCAATAACAGTTCTGTTGTTGTTTCAACAGTGGCAAAAGATCAAATAGAACTTAAAATAAATGCTTCAGAGCCAGCAATAATAACCGCAGAGTTATACGATTTTTCTGGTAAAAAACTTCAAAACCTATCTGTAAACAGAGCAATAAAGAGTGGGACTAACACTATTAATCAGGATGTATCTGGTCTTAATAAAGGAATGTATATCTATAAAATAGTTATAGACAAACAAGTGCATACTAAAAAAATAATTAAACTTTAATCCTTGATTGGGGTTTAAATTTTTCCGGAGCCTGCCTTACAGGACAAAATGTATTTACAAAAATATATCTTGCAGGGTTGCTCCGGACTTATTGATTATAAAATCGTATCTAAGCTTTTGCTTTAAGATATAAAGGGGTTTTTGTAGTCTTAGAGTGAAGGTTTAGTTAACGATTTTTGATGAAGTTATGCATGACCAAAACAGAACAATGATTTTTACAGTTTTGTTATATTAATATCTGGGTGCGCTGCATAACATCTTTTATAAACAGGTGCAATACTATAGTATACCCTAAAAATACAGTTTGATACCTTATAGATCGATTTGGTCAGAAAAGAAGATGAGACCAAACGATATACTAACTAATTTGTTTGTTATGTTTAGGATAGCCTGTAATCATGGTTGTTTTATTTGGAAAAGAGGCTGTCTGAAAAGGCGGTCTTTTTTTATTCTTTTATACCCGGATTATCAATCTCATTAAGTTAAGCTATATTTTTTGAGGATTAAATATCTGTAAAAGCAAAATACCCCTTTATTTACATCATGGATTCCAGCCTACGCTGGAGTGACAAGCAGAAAGCATTGTGTTTTGGTTATTTAGTCATTCTGGCAGTTTGTCATCCTATGTTTGTATAGGGTTTAAATTTCAATAATGATTTACTTTGTT
>NZ_CDSBKO010000032.1:0-66452 GCF_977115655.1 Aquimarina sp. | reverse complement strand
AATAGAAATAGAGGATTGTCAGGTATTTCTATGTTAAATGGAGCACTAGCGCAATTTGGGCTTTCTGCTTCTGCTACAGATCCTAAGAAAAAAAGAACCGTAACCATGATGACAGAAGATTTAGTTGCTTATGGTACGGATGGATATGGAGAAATGCCAGACTGGATAGGTGCAATGGATGTTGGTCATTATGAAACTTCTTTCTCGGTATCTATTGAAGAATATAACGCAAAACATGGTACGGATTATGATTATGAAGACTATGACAAATGGTATTACGATAATCACTATGCTCCATAACTAAGCGCTTTACGGGGGAGTATACAAGATGCACAAAGTGAAGCAGGAGAAGCTATGATGTATATTCTACCTTTAGGTCCTACAGCAATCGTAGGAGGCGTTAAAGGAGCAATGACTTTAGGTAGGTTTTCAAAACACTTAAAGGCAACTTATCAAATTGTTAAGCAAGGGGTTCGGAAAGCAAAAACAGGAAATGTTATGTTTTCAATAGGTATAAGAAACAAATTACATGTTTAGTTAGGAAAGGCATAGTTTTAATACACGTAAAGGAACTTCAATTTTTACACCCCACATTAATTATGGACTTAAAGGAGGTAAAAGTCATATCTTTTTGAATCCATTTAAGGCTAGCAAAATTAAATTATGATAACTATTTGGTCGAATTGGGACTCGTTTTTTTAAACAAGGTTTTCAATTCTATAATGAGGTCCTGTATATCAATTTTAGAAAAAAAATAGATAGGCAACTCTATCCTTTAAAAATCCATAAGATAAATTTGTATTTACTTTGTATTGATATTTTGTTTCTTTACTGAGAAAGCTTTTTTGATTCTTACATTTTGTAGTAGACTATCAAGATTTATTCAGGCTGATAATCGGGATGTCCTGTTTGCCAGAGAGCAAAAGACAATATATTAGCATATCGTTCAAACTCTTTTAATTTAGGATCGTCTTTGGCATGTCCGGATTCTGAATCTATTAATAAAAAATTAGGTTTGTTGGATGTATTAACTTTTTGTAATCTGGCTCCAAATTTAATCGTATTCCAAACAGGTACTCTAGGATCATTTAATCCGGCAGTCAGTAAAGTTGCAGGGTATTTTTGGTTATCTTTAATATGCAGATAAGCATCCATTTCTAATAAGTACTTAAATTCTGTAGAATCTTTGACAGATCCAAATTCTTTGGCGATATTATCGCCATTGGCATGAACTATTGATCTAAGTATGTTTAAGGATCCAAATTCTACTACTGCTACGGTAAATAGATCAGGTCTGTCTGTTATTGCCCGGCCAATAAGTATACCACCTGCACTACCACTCCAAATAGCTATTTTTTTTGAAGACGTATAGTTGTTTTCAATCAAAAATTCAGCACAAGAAATAAAATCTTTCCAGGTATTAGGTTTTGTAGATTTATATCCCCCTTTATGCCAGGTATCTCCTTTTTCTCCTCCTCCCCTAACATGTGCGATTGCATAAATTCCTCCTTCTATGACCCATAATAAACGCCTTAAAGAAAAAGACGGTCGCATGGATATACCAAAAGAGCCATAGCTATCCATCATAACTATATTTTGACTGTTCTTTTGTATGTTTTTATTATATATAAGAGAAAGTGGTATTTTTTCACCATCATGCCCATCTATTTCAATTTCTTCAACAACAATATCGCTAGAAATTTCATTCTCTAAAAGATTGTTTAGGCACTTATCTTTAATTAGGCCGTTTTTATATTCATACCTTTTATTATTTGTGGTCCACCCTTGAGCGGTAATCCACAACTCAGAATGATTAGAGCTCTTGGTGTTTAGGATAAGACTCCCATACGTTGTTCCTAATTTAATTTTTTCTGTAGTATTGTTTGTGTATTTATATAATTCTGCTTTTACACCATTTGTATTTGTTACAAAATATAAAGCCTCGTTTGTTATTTCAAAGTCTGTAATCACCTTGTTTTTGTGTTCTTTAACTAACACTCTAGGGTTTTGAAAGTTTGGGTTTTTAATAGAAGTGATGCAGATTTTAAAATTAGGGGCTTCTTTACTGGTTTTATAAATAATAGAATCTTCTTTAATTATAAAATCCTTGATTTGATTTGATTTTTTGAATAATGGCATCCATTTTTTTGTAGTAATATTATTAAGATGAAGATAATAAGAGTTACTGTAGCTTAGACCGCCACCGCCAGTTATTTTTCCTATAAGATACTTGCTTTTAGAATTTTCTATGGAAACTACAGGGAAATCTTCTTCTTTAATATCAAGATTTGGATTATGTTCTTTTGATAAAATTTCGGTAAAATTTACAGAAGGTTTATTTATATCGTGAAGTACGGCTTTGGTGTTTTTTAAGAATTTTTTTGATTTTGGGTCGATTACAGGATAATAAGAATAAATAAATTCTGAGTTATTGGGCAGCCATTTTATTCCTTCAGAGCTGGAGGGCCAGGCATTGGTCAAAATCTCCGGATGTGTTTTTTTGGATAAAACATCCAGAATTATTAATTCAGATATTTCTTTTCCGTTATAAGTTAAACTAATTACAATTTTAGTCCCATCCCAGTTAGGTTGTAGGTAGTTTATTATATATTCATGTTGTGTTTTGGGTTTAAACTGTTTTGTGTCGTACAAGAGTTCTTCTTGACTTGAAAAAGAGTTTCTGTAATATAATTTTGGAATATTTTCCTCGGGTAATCTTTTCAGATAAAAATGCCTCCCATTTTCAGTGACTTTAAGCCTTGAAATAACGAATGCTTTTTTCTTATCATGATCCATTTGTAGATCTATTAAATATTGGCGCTTTTTGATCCTGCTGAATAGTTTTTTTGATGTTTCATTTTGATCAGCTATCCAATTTTTAATTATAGATGAATTGGTATCTTCTGCGTATCTATATGGGTCTTTAATTATTATACCATGACTTTTTTCGATGACAACTTTTGAAGGCAGGTGATTTGTTTTGTCGTGGCATCCAGATAAAATGAAACATAATATCATGGCTAATAATTTCCAATTCATAATAGGAATAGTCAATTTTAGTGAAGCTTTTTAAAAAGCTTCACTAAAATTATTATTAATTTGATTCAAAGTTTTTTAAATATATATAAGGAGAATCTCCTCAAAGATTAAACTATAGTAATTTGCGAATCTGGCTTTGTCCAGGTAGGTAAAGACAAACCATCTTCGTTATTATTAGCATTACCTCCAACAATATGATTTGTATATTTAAGTTTTGTTATTTGAAGTTTTTCTAAGTTTAATTTACCTAATTTGTTTTGAGTGCTTGAATTTTTCATTGCTAGAAGAATTTAGATTAATGATTAATGATTTTGTTGATGCTAAACTATTCATTAATTATCGGGTTGGCAGTACATTTTAGGGTATGATGGTCTGTTTTCAGGAATCCAGTTGTCTGTTTTCAGGAATAAGGTACTTTATTTGATTGTAAATCAGATGTTTGTAAGTTTTTTAGATTTCATGATCTTTCAATTCCTTTTCTAGTTGTTTTAAGAAAAAAGACGGATAAATGCCTGTGCTTTTGTAGAAGGATTTAGAAAAAGCTTCTGTAGTATTAAAACCAATTTCGTTTGCGATGGCTTTGATAGTGTATTTTCGAAACTTTGAGTTTGATTTTAGCTTTTTGATAACAAAATCTACTCTTAAGTCATTTATATAACTACTAAAACCTTTGTTTTTATGAGCATTTATAACTTTGGATAAATACTTGGAGTTTGTCTTAAATTCTTTAGAAAGTTCATTTATAGTGATATTGGAATTTAAGAAACCTTGATTTTCTTCAAACTCCTCTAGGTTTTTTAAAATATCAGAAACAATAATATCAGATATGCCAATGTCTATAATATCTTTTTTGTCTTCTTTTAGCTCCTTTTTATCTATAGTTAATGGAGGGTTAATTTCTTTTGGAATAGCATTACTGCTTTGATGAAGTAAGTCTAAAAACCTCTTTTTGTAGGTTCTCTTTTTTCGATTATTCCATACTAATATCAAAATAAGAACAAGGGATACAGAAGATAATATAATGAGTACAACAATTTTACTTTTGTTATTCTTTTTTAGAGAATCTATGATTTCTTGTTTTTTATGAATTAGGTTGGGGGTAGAGTATTCTTCATTGATTTTTTTATATAAATGCTTGAATTCTTTACCAGAAATGCTATCAAATTTAAGAAGCCTGTCTATATAATATAACTGTTTTTCTATATCTCCCTTTTGTTTATAAGATTTGATTAATATTTCGTAAGCAGATCTTAGATTGGGGAAGAAATTTTTTTGGGCAAAAGTGGCAGAATCCACTTTTTTAAGATAATCGATAGATTTATCTATTTTATTTTGCTCAGAATATATCTTACCTAAATATAGATCACTGGTAGTAAAATATATTTTACTTATATTATTATCATTTCCATAGATATTTTTAAATTTAATAATACTATCGATAGCTGATTGATATTGTTTTGTATAATAATGAGTTACTCCAGAGGATAACAAAAAGTTTGGATATAGGATGCTGTCTTCTGATTTTAAGGATAAACCAATACCTCGTCTATTTTGGTAATAAGCAGAATCATAATTTTTATTATCATTATATGCGTTGCCCAAAGCATATATTGATTTAATATAGTTGTATCTGTTTTTATGATTATCATCTTCGAATTTATTTTTATAATATTTTTCGATAGATTTAAAGATATCCAAAGTTTCTTTGTACTCGCCTAAATTGTTTTTTAACAACCCTATAAAATATTTAATTCTATACTGTTGATCGATGTTTCCATTTTTATTAGCATGAGAATTAGCAATTACTAATTCTTCCATTGATTTTCTGTAACGTCCTTGGGCTCCTAACAGCCGTGCTTTAAAAATATGGGCCTCTGCAGGATATTTTATATTTTCCTTATCTATTGTTAATCTTATAATACTATCTGCATATAATAATGCTTTTGATTTTTCTGAAATTTCAGCAATCATGTAATATCCATCAGCTTGTTTAATAACATCATTGTCATTTTTAGCTTTTTCAAGATAAGCATTAGCATAGTTTATAGACTCGACAGAATCATTTATTTGTAGATTGTATGCTTCTGATAGTTCTGTATAGGATTTTTGAGAAAGGACACCTGTTTCTGCCAGATTTATATCCTGTGGATAAAACGAACCAGAGATAAATAGAATAAAAAATACAGAAATTTTAATGATAAAGTTTTTCATGCTCTAATAGATAAAATTCAGTTAGAATTAGACTGTTTTTTTTTATCCCGTATCAGGTATAATCCCCTTATCTGTATAAAAAAAATTTCCGAAAGAAATATGAAAAAAATAGTATGTTGCCAAAACTTTTTAAGCGTTATAACTGATGTTCTGCTTTTTTGCATAAAAGGGTAGTAAAAATGCAATGATAGAAGAATAGCTATTCTTAAATAAAATGGATTCAAAAAAAGATAAGTGCTATTGAGCTTCAAGGCAATGTGTTGTTAGGTTTTAAGATATTCACTTATTGAGATGGATAAATATAACAAATTATATAGTATTTGTTCTGAAATTGAAGTAATATTTTTGCTGTTTTGAAGTAAAAAAATGCTTTATGCTCTTTTCTTAAATCCTCTTAAAAAAGAAGATTTTCTTAATAAATTCATCTGCCAAACTCTATGATAAACAGGATTAAATTAAGGTTTTTTTGTAACTCTACCTCTTTGATAATGGGATAAGGTAATTCTTGTTTTTAGTTATTTTTTGTTAACATAAGTTTCTTGTAATCAATCAATTATATTTTTTATTTTTACTCTTGATTCCGTGAATACAGGGTCTTTATTCCCGAATACAGACTATGTTGACTTGCTTATAGCTTTTGTTTTGAGTTATGTTTGTAATCGATAATATAAACTAATGGATAGTTTTTGTTATTTAAGTTATTTAGTTTTTTTATTCGTATTTGAGATATATAGGTTTTAGAATAAAAAAAGGGAAATATCCCCATGTTAGATAATTGTTTTACTGGTATGTTTTATAATACCAAATAAACAGAACTGGATTTTGCCGAGTATAATTTTTTTTTAAGGAATATACTTTATGTGAGTCAGGGAAGCGAAGCTATGGCTTTTTTTTAAACCCTTCAGCTTTTCATTAGTAAACACACACACAATCATAATAAGTTTTTTCATTACTAATCGTCTTAATAAATACTATTTATCATGGGCAAACTCTCCAAAATAGGATGGCATGTATTATATGTTAAATCACGACATGAAATAAAAGTTGACAAACTTTTAAAAGAAAACGAGGTGGAATCTTTTTTACCTATGATTAAAAAAATTAGAAGCTGGAGTGATAGAAAAAAAACGATTGAGGTTCCGTTGTTTTCATCCTATGTATTTGTCAATATCAAATCCTCATTAGATTTACACAAAGCATTATCAGTAGATGGTGCTTGTGCATATATTAGATTTGGTAGTGAATATGCTACAGTTAAGCAACAAGAAATTGATCAGATTAAATTTATAGTTGGAGAAAAGGATGTGACTGACATAGAGATAGATAATAACAACTGTAAAGTTGGAGATATTAAAAAAATCCAATACGGAGCTTTAAATGGTTTAGAATGCGAAATTCTTAATATAAATAATGTTAATAAAATCATTGTTCGGGTAAAATCTTTACAACAAAACATAAAGGCTACTATACCTGGTTACTATCTTAAAGAAATATCAAAAGTTGCTTAACAAAAGTGTAAAAAGTATGGATACTATAGTACAAAAAATAACATCAAATTACTGGAGAAGTAAAATAGGAGATAGAGATAATATTGATTATACAGGTGTCCTTATAAATTCTACTGGAAAAAAGATCCTGAAAAAAGAAGATGTAGCTTATTTTCATAGAATAACATCAGGAAACGAAATTGTAGAGTTTACGGTTTTACTTTCTGTTTTTGCTGCACTTTTACAAAAATATTTCGAAGATTGTGAGCTTATTTTTTCTAAAGGGATAGATCAGCAAACAGAAGCATTATTGTTATTTGCGATTGGGGCTGTAGAGAATAAAACTTTAAAGACATATATTCAGGAAATAAAAGAAGAAGTACAGGAGGTTTATAAATATAGTAACTATAACAGTAACTCGATAAAAAAGAGTTCTTTTGATGAATATTCTTCCTTTGCGATAGCATTTAATAAAAGCGAAAATGAATCTTTTCGACTTCCATTTCAATTACGAATAAACAAACTTGAAAACGAAGATTTTGAAATTTCACTATCTTTTTGCAACAATTTTGTAAAAGAAGAAATTGCAGTTCATTTTTTAGAAAACTTTACCACTTGGTTATTAAACTTAGAAATATATATAACACAAGCCGTACAAGATATATCCATAGTTTCAGAAAAGGAACGAGAGATTTTACTACATACATTTAATAACAATCAGGTAATTTTTGATAGAAATCAAACTATAATTAGTGCATTTGAAGACCAGGTAGTAAAAACTCCGGATCATGCAGCACTTTTATATAAAGAAACAACAATAAATTATCGATCATTAAACGAGCAAGCAAATAGATTAGCGAATTATATATTAAATAACCATAACATAGTTCGTAATGATTTTATAGGGATAAAATTAGAACGAAACGAAGATTTAATCATTTCTGTTCTGGCAGTTTTAAAAACTGGTGCTACATACGTTCCTATAGATATTAATTATCCAAAAGATCGAATTGCGTATATAGAGAAAGATAGTAACTGTAGATTAGTTATAGATAAAGAACTATTACTGGATTTTAAGAAAGAGCAAGAAAATTTTTCAGAAAAGAACCTTGAAATATGTAATAAACCAGATGATCTGGCATATATTATTTATACTTCGGGTACTACAGGTAATCCAAAAGGAGTAATGATAACTCATAGTAACGCTGTAGCATTACTTGCTTGGGCGCAGGTAGAATTTGATGCTTCTGTATTTGAGGTTGTATATGCTGCTACCTCACACTGTTTTGATTTATCTGTTTTTGAAATGTTCTACACACTATCTGTAGGAAAAACTATAAGAATTCTTAATAATGGTTTGGATATTATATCTTATTTAGATAAAGATAAAAATAAAAAGGTTTTATTAAACACGGTTCCTTCTACAATCAAGAAAATACTGGACGATGATGGAGATCTTAGTAATGTTACTGTTTTAAATTTAGCTGGTGAGCCTTTTCCGGTAGATATAGCTAATAAATTTACAAATACAGCAATCGAAGTGCGTAATCTTTATGGCCCATCAGAAGATACTACGTATAGTACATGTTATAAATTAAAAAACAACTTTTACACTATAGTACCTGTAGGTAAAGCAATTGCTAATACACAAGCATATATATTGAATGATAATTTAGAACTTGTGCCAATTGGAGTTATAGGCAAGCTTTATCTATCTGGAGAAGGAGTAGCTAAAGGGTATTTAAATCGGTTAGACTTAACTACAGAAAAATTTATATCCAATCCTTTTGTTAAAGGAACACAAATGTATGATACCGGGGATTTAGCAAGATGGATGCCAGATGGTAATATAGAGTTTTTAGGAAGAAAAGATCATCAAGTAAAATTAAGAGGGTATCGTATAGAATTAGGCGAAATAGAGAATGCAATATCAAAATTTTCTAAAGACATAAAACAAGCTATAGTAGTAGTCAAAACAGTTAAAAATGAAGAAGTACTGGTATGCTATTATGTTGAAAATGATTCTATAGAGAAATCTAAATTGAGGGTGTATCTACAAGAACAGTTGCCTTCTTATATGGTTCCTAACCATTTTGTTGTTATAGGATCAGTTCCACTAACCCCTAATGGAAAAATAAACAAAAAAGCTTTACCAGAAATTACCGAAGGAGATATTACCAGAAAAGAGTATGTAGCGCCCAGAGATCAAACAGAACAAACCTTGATTACAATTTGGGAAGAGGTAATAGGGGTTAAAAATGTAGGTGTAAAAGATCATTTTTTTGAACTAGGAGGGCATAGTTTAATGATTTCTCAAATAATTAATAGAATTCATAAACAACTAAACAAAAGTGTACCATTAAAAACTTTCTATACCAATCCTACTGTAGAAAGCTTAAGAGATGTTTTAAAAGACCAGGAATTTTTTGCTATAGATCGTGTAACCAAATCAGATTGTTATGTAACGACTCCTTCTCAACAACGATTATGGCTTTTAAGCCAATTAGAAGATAATCAAGCCTATCAAATTACAGGAGCTGTAGAAATAAATGGAAACGTTATAAAGGATGACTTTATAAAAGCTTTTGGATATGTGATTGAAAGGCATGAGATATTACGAACATATTTTAAAAACAACGAGCAAGGAGTTCTGCATCAATATATAATTTCAAAATTAGATATCGATTTCAACCTTTGTTTTGAAGACTTTTCAAAATCTCAGTTTCCAGATCAATCTGCAGAAAACTATATAAAGGAACAGCAAAACAAAGGCTTTAATTTATCTAATGCTCCTTTGTTTAGGGCAGCACTTTTAAAAGTAGAAGAAAATAAATATATTTTCTTTTTAGCAATGCATCATATTATAAGCGATGGATGGTCATTAGAGGTTTTAACATCAGAGATTATAGAAAGTTATATTCAGTTAAAGAAAAACAATACTATATCCTTACCAGACCTACAAATACAATTTAAAGATTATGCTGCATGGTTAACAAAAGCTAATCTCGAAGATTCACAAAAACTATCCAGAGAGTATTGGTTGAATACTTTTCAAGGAGAATTGCCAGTATTGGAACTACCAAGCTTTAAAAACAGACCATTAATAAAAACCTATACAGGTAAAGAATTAAATTATGAATTTCCAATAAAAGTTTTATCGCAATTAAAAGCATTTTCGCAACAACAGCAAGTAACTTTATTTATGACATTAATGTCAGCGATCAAGACTTTGCTTTACAGATACACCAACCAAACAGATATTATTATAGGTACTCCTATAGCAGGAAGAGAACACTCAGACCTGGAGTCTCAAATAGGATTATATCTTAATACATTAGCAATACGAACGCAGTTAGATAATAAGGATAATTTTATAGAGGTACTTCAAAAAGAAAAGCAGCAATTATTAGATGCCTATACACATCAAAATTTCCCTTTTGATATACTTGTAGAGCAATTGAAGCTGAAAAGAGATGTTTCTAGATCGCCTTTGTTTGATGTTATGGTTGTGTTTCAAAACCAACAACAATTATCTGGTTTTCAGAGCAAAACATTAAATTCAGACATGGCTATAAAGGATTATAAGTTAGAAAGAGAATCTTCTCAATTTGATTTATCCTTTACATTTATAGAAAAAGAAGGACTTTCTTTAGATATTTCTTATAATACAGATATTTATGAAGAAGAATTTGTTAAAGGAATTTTTACACATCTAGAAAATATATTTGATCAAATAATAGAGTATCCATCTATTCCTTTAGTAGAAATAGATTTACTTACCAATAAAGAGAGAAAATGTATTTTAGAAGAATTTAATACTACCACAACAACATATCCAGAAAATAAAACAATAGTTGACTTATTTGTAGAACAGACAGAAAGAACACCAGAATCAATAGCTCTTATTTTTGAAGATAAACAAGTAACGTATAGAGAGCTGGATAATTTATCTAGCGATCTGGCGAATTATTTACTTGCTAATTTTGATTTAGAATCAGAAGATCTGGTAGGAATAAAGTTAGATCGAACAGATTGGCTAGTTATTTCTTTACTTGCAGTATTAAAAGCTGGATGCGCATACGTGCCAATAGATCCAAATTATCCTAAAGCAAGAATAAAATACATAGAAGAAGATAGTAATTGCAAAGTTATAATAGATGACTATTTACTAAATCTATATAAAGAAACACCTTCTTTATCTCATTCAATACCTAAAACCAATATCAATCCTGATACTGTCGCTTATATAATCTATACATCAGGATCTACAGGTAATCCAAAAGGAGTAATGATAACCCATAGTAATGCAGTTTCTATGCTACATTGGGCAAAAACAGAATTTAAAAATACAGATTTTGAATATCTGTATGCCGTTACTTCTCATTGTTTTGACTTATCTGTTTATGAACTGTTTTATCCGTTAAGTATAGGTAAAAAAATAAGACTGCTAGAAAATGGATTATCCATAGGGGATTACTTGGGTAAAGACAAAAAAGTCTTAATTAATACAGTTCCTTCAGTAATACAAACACTTATAGATAAAAAAATTTCTTTTCATAATACTGTGGCAATTAATTTGGCAGGAGAACCATTTCCTTTAGTACTTGCTAGTCATTTTAAAGACTTAGAAATTGAATTAAGAAACCTTTATGGCCCATCTGAAGATACTACTTATAGTAGCTGTTTTAGAGTAGAAAAAGAATATGACCGTTCTGTGCCGATAGGCAGACCTATTTCTAATACGACCATGTATATTTTGTCCGATACTATGAAATTACAGCCTGTTGGAGTAATAGGAGAATTATATATTTCTGGAGCAGGAGTAACCAAAGGATACTTAAATAAGCCAGATTTAACACAACAAAAGTATATTCCTAATCCTTTTGTCGATGGGGATCTTATGTACAAAACTGGAGATTTAACCAGATGGCTTCCCGACGGAAATATAGAGTTTTTAGGAAGAAAGGATGATCAAGTAAAAGTAAGAGGGTATCGTATAGAATTGGGAGAGATAGAAAATGCACTAACTTCTTGTGAATATATAGAGCAAAGTGTGGTTGTAGTACAAGAGGTAGAAAATAATAACGTGATAGTATCTTATTTGGTAAGTAACAAAGATCTGGAAAAACAAAAAATACGCTCCCTGTTGAGTGAAAAATTACCAGATTATATGTTACCTAGTTATTACATACAATTAGATAAGATACCATTAACCCCAAATGGCAAAGTTGATAAAAAAGCACTGCCATTAGTATGTGATGCCGATATTATAAAAACTGAATATGTAGCTCCCACAAATACAACAGAAGAAAAAGTAATCGATATCTGGCAGAGTATTCTAGGAGTAAAAGGAGTTGGAGTTACAGATAACTTTTTTGAACTGGGGGGGCATAGTTTATTGCTAAGTAAACTAATAAATGAATATTATAGAGTTTTTGAAAAAGAAATAGACCTAAAACAAATCTATTCTAATACCATAGTAAAGAGCCACGCTAATTTACTGGCAGATACGATAACAACAAAACTGAATAAAATAGAGAAAGTTGAAGAGCAAGAATTTTATGACCTATCTCCATCACAAATTCGATTTTGGTTATTGTATAAAATACAAGGAAAATCAAAAGAGTTTAATATCTATAGTAAATTATTCTTGCCTAAGGATCTTGATGTAAATGTTTTTGAATCAGCATTTAATATAATTCTGCAAAGACACGAAGCTCTAAGAACCATATTTGTAGAAGATAATGGAAAACCAAAACAAAAAATACTTAGTTACAAAGCTATTGATGTTCCTTATTTTGAAACAAATAATGTAGCAGAAATACAAAATGCAATATTTACCCACGAATTTGATTTAGATATTTCTCCGTTGTTTAAAATTGCGGTGGTAAAAAATGACAATACATTTACATTATTTTTTAATGTACACCATATTATAAGTGATGGCTGGTCTATGGATGTTATATCCAAAGAATTGATGGAAATCTATCAAGCTAAACTTTTAAATTTAGAACCAGATCTTCCAGTATTAGAAATACATTATAAAGACTATACCTATTGGCAAAATGAAAAGTTAACGTATAGCAAAATGTTTTTGCAAGAATCCTATTGGAAAGAAAAATTATCAGGAGATATACCATATCTGCAATTACCAGCAGATTATGGAAATAAAGTAAAAAACTCAAAAACAACATCTGCATATTATACGATCTTTTTAGATGAAAAATTAAAAAAGAAAATTGATAAAGTATCCTCAAAAAGTAAAACAAGTGTTTTCTCTGTTTTTGTAGCTACCTTAAAGATATTAGTAAACAGATTGACCTCAGAAAAAGATATTGTTATAGGTATACCCGTAGCCAATCGAAATCATTATCAATTAAAAAACATAGTAGGGTGTTTTATAAATACCTTGATGTTACGAGATCAATTAGAGGATAAAGCAACATTTCAAAATTTTCTTTTAGAAGTAAATAAAACAATAATGGAGGCTTTGGCTTATCAAGATTATCCCTTTGAGCAAATACTGGAAGAACTGGATATACCTAAAGATCAAAATAGATTCCCTTTAAGTTCTATATTTTTAAATATGCTCGATTTTGATGCTAAATCAGAGGATTGTATAGATATATTTGACTATCAAGAAGGGACTTTAGAGGCTTCTCCAAAATTTGATTTTGAATGTTACTTGAAAAGTTTTATCAATGGATACGAGATAAAATGTGTATATAATAGGGATCTGTTTAAAAAAGAAACTGTAAAATATTGGATAGATACATATCTTTCTATTATAGAGCAATCTGTAGATGATACCGACAAAAAACTTAGAGAGTTTAAAGTTTTTGAAGAATTTATTTTTCAAGAAGAAGATCCTAAACCTGTAAACGAATTTAATTTCTTTGAAGCTTCTGAAATTGAACAAAGCATTATAGACAGGTTTGAAAAGCAAGTCGAAAAATATCCAGATCATATTGCGGTAACATGCAATGATAAATTGATAACATATAAAGAGCTAAATACAAAAGCAAACCACCTTGCTAATAAAATAGTATTGGCTACAAGTAACATTCCACAAAGAGTAGCTTTATTGCTACAACATGATGAAAATTCGGTAATAGCCATGCTGGCAGTCTTAAAAGCAGGTTGTTCTTATGTGCCAATAGATGCCGGAAGTCCTAATAATAGAATACAGTTTATATTAGAAGACTCCAAAAGTAGTACTCTTATTTGTAATAATAGTACCATAAAAACAGCAAGAGAAGTTAAAGAAAGCCTGTCAAACCTTACTATAATTCAAGTTTTAGAAAAAGAAATTGTTCCTGGGATTCCTAATTTAGGTATAAAAACAGATCCTAAAAGCGAGTCCTATGTTTTATACACCTCCGGATCTACAGGAAACCCTAAAGGAGTACTGCAAAATCACAGAAATGTACTGCATTTTATAAGAGTATATACCAATAATATTCATATAGCAGAAGAAGACAACCTAAGCGTATTTTCTACCTATACATTCGATGCTTCTGTAAAAGACATTTATGGAGCGTTACTAAATGGTGCTACTGTATGTATATATAACATTACAGAAAATGGATTGCATAATCTGTACAATTGGTTGTTTGATTATAATATATCTGTAATACACATGGTGCCAACGATTTACAGGTATTTTTTGAATACATTAGAAGAAAACCAAATCTTAGATACCGTTAGGATTGTAGACATGGGGGGTGAGGCTTGTTATAAATCAGACTTAGATCTGTTTAAAAAATATTTTTCTGCGGGAACCTTGTTTGTAAATGATTATGGACCTACCGAATCGACTATAGTATTACAAAAATTCTTATCCCACGATTCACAAATAACCAGAGCAAATATCCCTTTAGGAAAACCGGTAGTTGAAACAGAAGCTTTTCTTATAGACGAGAATAATCAAAAAGTAGGTATTTATGGCGAAGGAGAAATAGTTTTTAAAAGCGATTATCTTTCTCTTGGATATTTGAATAGAAAAGAATTAACCGAAAAAGTATTTGTAACAGACCCAATTAAAAACGAAGGAAGGGTCTATAAATCAGGAGATATTGGCAAGTTACTGCCTAATGGAGAAATTGAGTTTGTAAAAAGAAAAGACACACAAATAAAACTAAACGGATTACGAATAGAACTGTCTGAAATTGAAAATAAATTAGAATCTATAACATCTGTAAATAAGGCAATTGTGCTGTTGCAAGAACTCAATGAAAATAAATATTTGGTAGCATATATCCATTCTGAGTTACCAATAGAAACTAACGATATAAAATCTGAATTAATGAATAGTTTACCAAAATATATGATTCCTACCGTTTATATACCAATAGAGACTTTTCCTTTAACAAGAACAGGAAAAATAGACAGAAAACAATTACCATTACTTACTCTATCCGATATAAAAACAGACGTATATGCTGCACCAGAAAATAAAATTGAAGAGAAACTGGTAGAAATATGGGCAGAAATACTGAACTGTAATACCAACGAGATTGGAGTAAAAGATAACTTTTTTGAACTAGGCGGAAACAGCCTTAAAGTAGTTATGTTACTTAATTTGGTAAATAAAGAATTCGGGACTATGCTATCTCTGGAAAATGTATACGATACATTAAGCATAAAAGAATTTGCAGAGATATTAAACTTTTCAACACTTCAAAACAGAGAAATAACAAGCCTGGACAATGAAGAAGTAGTATTGTAATCTGCCGCTTCTTACCCACAAATCATCCATTTATACCTGTTGTTGTTTGAATTTTCTTTTCCGGTAAATTCAAAGGATAAATGGTATTAGTACAACTTTTTACTTCTGGTTTTTACCAGAGACTACTATTCTATTCTACATTTTGTAGCGGTATATATACCTCTAGAACCTTAACATCTAAAAATTATTCCTGTGAAAAAACAATTGATTCATAAACTGATTTCCTGTAATGTAAACCTGAAGGTTGTAGACGGAAAATTAAAAATTAATGCACCAAAAGGAGTATTGACTCAGGATTTATTAGAAGAAATTAAATCCAATAAAGAATATTTAATAAACCTGCTTTCTTCGCAAACAAAAATACCAAAAACACAAAACAGCGATAGTTACCCGGTAACTCCGTCTCAGGTACGTTTTTGGGTACTAAGTAAGTTCGAAGGAGGAAACGAAGCATACAGTATTTCTAACGAATTAGAATTTGAAGGTGTTTTTGAAAAAGAAATATTTTTATCCGCTTTTCATACCATAATTAAAAGGCATGAAAGTCTTAGAACTTATTTTAAAGAGAATGAAAATGGAGAATTAAGGCAATATATAATACCTTTTGAAGACGTAGATTTTACTATAAACTATCAAGACGTAAGCAGTCTGGAACCTGCTGAAAGAGAAGAGATTATTTCAAAACATCAATCTTGCTCTTTTGATCTCGAAAAAGCACCTCTTTTAAAAATCGAAGCAATAAAGATTGAAGAGAAAAAACACCTGCTTTTATTTAATTTGCATCACATAGTAGGAGATGGTTGGTCTCTAGAGATTTTATCCAGAGAAGTAATACAAGTATACAATGCGCTTTTAAATAAGCAAGAAATAGAATTAGAAGAACTACCAATACAGTATAAAGATTATACCGTTTGGCTAGAAAGCGAAGAGCAACAAAAACGTTTAGAAACTTCTAGAGAGTATTGGTTAGATAAATTACAAGGAGAGTTACCGGTTTTAGAACTTCCTGAAGTTAAAAAACGACCTAAAATAAAAACATATACAGGAGATTCTTTTGAATATTGCTTTTCAGAAAAATTCACAGAGACTTTAAGCAAGTTTAGTAAAAAAGCAGATGCCAGTATCTTTATGGCATTAACTGCAGGAATAAATGGGGTATTTTATAGATATACCAATAAGACAGATCTTGTTTTAGGTACGGCAGTTGCGGGTAGAGAACATCCAGATCTTGCTGGGCAAATAGGATTGTATTTAAATACATTACCAATTCGTACCCAATTTGATATGTCTGCAAGTTTTAAGGACTTACTATCTATTCAAAAAACAACGCTAATTGATCTTTATAAATATCAAAACTACCCTTTTAATGAATTAGTAGAACAATTAGATATAAAAAGAGACACCTCCAGATCTGCATTATTCGATGTTTTAGTACTCATGCAAAATCAGCAAGATACATTAGCATCCAATGAGTTTTCATTAGAGGATATCAAAGTACAGCCTTATGAGAATAAGAATAAAAAAACAAGTCAGTTTGATATAACATTTTCCTTTACAGAGCAAGAAAAACAGATAAAAGTTGCTGTAGAATATAATACAGATATCTATGATGAGGATTTTATATCCAGACTATTAATACATCTGGAATGCTTTATAGCAGAAGGGATTAAAAACCCAACACAACCGATAGCTACTATAGAGTATTTGTCGGCAAAAGAAAAGGAAGAATTAATTCTGGATTTTAATAATACATCTGTCGATTATTCTAAAGATGTAACCGTGTTGGATAGTTTTAATACACAAGTACAAAAAACTCCAAAAGTTACAGCACTTATATTCGAAGAAAAAGAACTTTCTTACGCAGATTTGCATAAAAAATCAGATCAGTTAGCAAATTATCTAATTTCTAAAGGAATTACTAAAGATAAAGTAGTAGGATTATGTGTAGATAGATCACATGAAATGATAATTGGTATTCTCGGTATTTTAAAAACAGGTGCAGCATACCTTCCGTTAGATCCATCCTATCCTATAGATCGTTTAGATTATGTTATTGAAGATAGCGAAGCAGCTTTAATCGTAACCAAAGAAGCAATTAAAAACTTTATTCCGAATACAAAAAATATAGTATGTTTTGAAGAAGAAACTATTTGGAATACAGAGGGTTTTACGTTGCCAAAAGTAGATTCAAGTCTTTCTGCATACATGATTTATACCTCGGGTACTACAGGAAAACCAAAAGGAGTAAGGATCTCTCACCAAAACCTATATAACTTTTTTCTGGGTTTAAATAATCAATTCGAAATTTCTGAAAAAGTTGAGGTTTGGCTGGCAGTAACCAGTATGAGTTTTGATATTTCTATATTAGAAATGATATGGACTTTAACCCGGGGTAGTAAAGTAGTTATACAATCAGATCGCCCGGTAGTGTTAAATCCTCAAAAACAAATGGATTTCAGTTTGTTTTATTTTGCGGCACAAGACGAGATAAAAACAGAAAACAAATACAATTTATTATTAAAAGGAGCAGATTATGCAGATAAAAATGAATTTAAATCTATTTGGGTCCCCGAAAGGCATTTTCATAGTTTTGGTGATCAATTCCCTAATCCTTCTATCGCTGCTGCTGCAGTAGCAGCTACCACAAAAAACATTACGATTCGTTCGGGTAGTGTGGTATTACCGTTGCATGATCCTGTTAGAGTTGCAGAAGAATGGTCTATGGTAGATAACCTGTCTAATGGTAGAGTCGAATTATCTATCGCATCAGGATGGCACCCTAATGATTTTGTTTTAGCACCACAAGATTATGAGAACCGTCACCAAATAATGAAAGATAAAATAACCACGCTTAAGAACATTTGGAAAGGAGATTCCTTAATAAGAAAAAATGGAATAGGACAAGATTTTGAATTTCAAATTCACCCAAAACCTGTTCAAAAAGACCTTAAAATATGGATTACCGCTGCCAGAAGTATAGAAACTTTTAAGTATGCAGGAACTATAGGAGCGAATATTCTAACACATTTATTAGGGCAGAATATAGAAGATCTAAAAGATAAAATCACCGCTTACCGAGAAACTCTTCAAGAAAATGGGTTTGATCCAGATGCAGGAAAAGTAGCGGTTATGCTCCATACTTTTGTAAGTAATGATACTTCGTATGTCAAAAAAGTCGTAGAAGCACCTTTCAAAAATTATTTGAAGCACTCTATAAATCTTATGAGAACGGTAGCTTCAGATGCTAATCTGGATATAGATAAAGATCTGGATATGATATTAGAAATGGGCTTTCAGCGATTCTATAAAACCAGTGGCTTATTTGGAACTCCAGAAAGTTGCCTCTCCCGAATCAAAGAATTAAACGATGTTGGCGTAAACGAGATAGCTTGTCTTTTAGATTTTGGAATAGAAACAGATACCGTTATTACTAATCTGGAGCACCTAAAAAGATTAAATATTTTAGTAGATAGAAATAAAGCACAGTATGATTTTTTATCGAATAGATTACAGAACCAAAAACCGATTGCAAAGCTTATCAAAGAAAATAAAGTAACTAATTTTCAAACCACTCCTTCTTTTATTCAGGAACTTTTAATAGACGAAGAAGGAAAAGAAGCATTGCAACAAATCGACACTCTTTTGGTAGGAGGAGAAGCATTATCCAAAACAGTAAGTAATACATTATTGGATATCAGAAAAAAATCAATCTTTAATATGTACGGACCAACAGAAACTACTATATGGTCTACTAGTAAAGAAATCACAGAAAAAGACACCATAACTATAGGTAAACCTATTGCAAATACACAGATTTATATATTAGATGAGAACA
Source organism: Aquimarina sp. (assembly GCF_977115655.1). Taxonomy (NCBI): domain Bacteria; kingdom Pseudomonadati; phylum Bacteroidota; class Flavobacteriia; order Flavobacteriales; family Flavobacteriaceae; genus Aquimarina; species Aquimarina sp. Next base: position 47,152 of record NZ_CDSBKO010000032.1, on the reverse strand, counting down.
AACAATTATGCCCCGTTGGAGTGGCAGGAGAGCTTTGCATTGCAGGGGATGGTGTATCTATAGGGTATAAAGACCGAGAGTCATTAACGGCAGAAAAATTTATAGATAATCCATTTAATTCTACAGGAGAATCAAAAAAAATATACAGAACAGGAGATGTTGCCAGATGGCTTCCTAATGGAGAATTAGAATGTTTAGGTCGAATAGATAACCAAATAAAACTAAGAGGACACAGAATAGAATTAGGAGAAATAGAACATACTCTTAAAATAAAAGAAAATGTTGTAGATGCTGCTGTAGGAATTACAACCGATGCTTCCGGAGAAAAAGAATTAACAGCATATATTATATCAGAAGATCACGAAAGTACTAATGTATTAAGGGCATATTTACTCGAATACTTACCAAAATATATGATTCCTAACCGGTATGTTTATGTAAAAGAGTTTCCTCTTACCCCTAATGGTAAGTTAGATAGAAAAGCTTTAATCGAAATAAATGGAGAAGGTGCTGCCAAAAGAGAATATGTTGCTCCTAATAATGAAATAGAAACAAAATTAACTTCAATTTGGGAAGAAGTATTGGGGGTAAAGAGAATAGGAATTACGGATAATTTCTTCGAATTAGGAGGGCACAGCCTAAAAGCTGTTAGTATGCGATCTAAAGTCAATAAAGAATTTGGGCTAAATATTGAATTTACATTGATTTTCAAATCACAAAATATTTTAGAACTAGCAAAATTTATTGAATATACTTTATGGGATAAACAAGAATTGGAGGTAAATCTTGTGGTAGATAAAGTAATGATCTAATCAATAGCAATTCTTTTAATTAAAAACAGAACTAGACTTTCACTATTAATATAGCCCCAACAAAGGATTTCATTTGTATAGCATTTTCTCGTTTTAATAACTCTTTAATTATCATAGCGATATGGTTATTATAGATGAAATTAATTAAAAAATCTATACACAAATAGTATTTAATAATTAATAAATTATCAAACAATGATTAAACTAGATTATCTTATTATCGGCGCTGGTCCAGCAGGGCTTCAAATGGCTTATCATTTTGAAAAATCGAAGAAAAACTATCTTTTGATAGAAAAATCTGATAAGTCGGGAAGTTTTTTCTCTAAATTTCCCAGACATAGAAAATTGATATCAATCAATAAAGTCTATACAGGAACAGACGATCCGGAAGTAAAATTACGTTGGGATTGGAACTCTATTTTATCTGATGACCAAGATCTTCGATTAGAAAAATATTCTAAAGAATATTTTCCTGGGGCAGACTCTTTGGTAAATTATCTTAATGAGTATGCAGAAAAATTTGAGCTAAATATTTCATATAATTCAGAAGTAACAAAGGTTTCAAAAATAAATGATCAATTTATTGTTGAAATTGCTAATGGTACTGTTTATCAAACAAAAATATTAGTAGTTGGAACAGGTATATTTAAACCTTATACTCCGGATATAAAAGGAATAGAGTTATGTGAAAACTACGTAGACTGTTCTGTAGATCCTAATGATTATATAAATAAGCGGGTTCTAATAATAGGAAAAGGAAACTCTGGATTTGAAACGGCAGACAATCTGGTAGAAGTCGCTTCTACTATACATATTGCTAGTCCTAATTCTTTAAAGTTTGCTTGGCAAACCCACTTTGTAGGGCATTTACGCGCTGTAAACAATAACATGTTGGATACATATCAACTTAAGTCTCAAAATGCTGTTTTGGATGCAAAAGTTAGAAAAATTGAAAAGAGGGATGATAAATATTTTGTAACTTATGAATATGCTCATGCCAATGGGGAAATAGAAGAAATTTCGTATGATAGAGTTATAATAGCTACAGGATTTAAGTTTGATGCCTCTATTTATTTTGATGATGCAAAACCTAATTTAGCGATAGATTCGCGTTTTCCAGAACAAACTTATGAATGGGAATCTGTTAATGTTAAAAATATGTACTTTATAGGAGCTGTAACTCAACAGCGTGATTATAAGTCTACTACTTCTGCTTTTATACATGGATTTAGATATAATGTGGCTTGTCTTGCAGAAATTTTAGATTTTAAATATGAAAAGATCCCTTTTCAAACAACCAAACTTGATTTTTCTGCAAAAAATGCAACTAATTCTTTTATGACCAGAATAAACAAAACATCTTCTCTATGGCAGCAATTTGGGTTTCTTGGAGATTTGATCGTTGTGGATCCACAGGAAAAAAGTCTGGATTATTTAGAAACTATTCCGGTAGATTACATTTTACAATCCAATAACTGGAAAGACAAACACCAATTTATTTTAACCATGGAGTACGGAGAGCATAACATGGATGAGGATGTTTTTGGGGTAAACAGAATTAGAAGAGACGAAGTCGATGTTTCTCATCAAAGTAAATTTTTGCACCCTATAGTAAGACATTATCATCAAGGAGAGTTAGTTTCTGAATTTCACATGATTGAGGTATTAGAAGCACAATGGACTTCTGAGGAGATGCACACAAAACCGTTATTTGAATATATGCAAAAAGAAATGGCAGCTATTAACAAGCCTGAACTTGTAGAAGAAAACCTTATTCATTAAATTAATATAAATACACATGAATAATAATCAAATTAAAGATACTGACTTAGTATTTATCAAACCCAATCTTGCGATTGAAGCTTTAGTAGATAATTGGTATGCATGGGCGCATCTGATTTCTCCAGCAACAGCAGCTATGAATATAAGGGGAAGGCATTTAAAAATAATGAATTCCTATATTCAAAACCCAAAAATTCATGCCTCAGCTGTTAAAACGCCTAAAATGCTTGGAGGTCCTTTCATAGATTATGAAGGTAAAAGGGTTGACGAGATAAAACAACTGAAAGAAAATACTCAGGAACAATGTGCAGATTTGCTTGAAATGTGCAATGCTATTGATGATCTAAATGAGCTTTTAAAGAATGAAGCTAAAGGTTATTCTTTAAATTCATTATACGATAAAATACCTGAAATACTTAAGGGGTATGTAGAATTATTTTACGACTTAAATAATAATCCTTCCTTTAGAATTTATGAGCCGCTTTTATACAGTAGTAAATATTATAAAGAATCCTTGCAAAGTTTTAATTTGTTTTTAGTAACAGATGATGATTCGAGATCTTTTGTTTTGAGCACTCCCAAACTGGCAAATGAAGAAATTCTTCGAATTAATTTACCTCTTAAGAGCTCGAAAATTGATGACTTATTTGAGATGGCCAACCATCCTAAAGAGTATGGGTACATTAAAAATGTTTTTGATTTAACACCTAAACAAGAAGAACTTTTTCAAACATTTTTTACAAAAGAAGCTCCTTCTGTATATAAAAAATATACAGGAGAAGGAATTCTTACCAGATATTTTGGACATGCAAGCATATTTGTGGAGACTAAAGAAACAACTATTTTGGTAGACCCTGTAATAAGCTATGGATATGAATCTGATATTTCAAGATTTACGTATGCTGATCTACCAGAAACCGTAGATTATTTACTTATAACGCACAATCATCAGGATCATGTTTTGTTTGAAACATTATTAAGAATAAGGCATAAGGTAAAAAATATTGTTGTTCCCAAAAGCAATAGTGGTGCTTTACAAGATCCCAGCCTTAAATTGATGCTACGCCAGATAGGTTTTAAAAATATTATAGAATTAGAAGAAATGGAAACTCTTACTTTTAAAGATTGTTCTATTACAGGGATTCCATTTTTAGGAGAACACTCGGATTTAGATGTTAGGAGCAAATTATGTCATCTTGTTACATTCAAAGATGGATATAAAATGATGTTTGCTGCAGATTCATGTAATATACAACCTCGTATTTACCAAAAAATCCATGAAATAGTTGGGGATATAGATATGATTTTCTTAGGGATGGAATGTGAAGGAGCTCCTTTAACTTGGATTTATGGACCATTAATGTCTTATTCGTTAGAAAGAGATAAAGATGCAAGTAGAAGATTAGCAGGATGTGATTTTGAGCAATCTAAGGCGCTTATTGATATATTTAATCCAAGTACAGTCTTTATTTATGCAATGGGGATGGAACCATGGTTAAAATATATTAGTTCTATTAAATACACAGATGAATCCAAACCAATAGTAGAATCTAATAAGGTGCTAGAATATTGTACAGCCAATAATATAGATTCTGAAAGGCTTTTTGGAGAAAAAATAATTGAATATAAGCAAGAGGTCTTGCTAGCTTAAAAGTTATTGATCTCATACCATCTTAATTATTTAAAAAATAATCGGCTATATTTTTTAAATATCAGTAAATAATAAATTAAATAGGTGTATGAGGTCTTATTTGAGAACTTATACCATATACCTTTTTGGATTTGAAATCGCGCATATAAAATGGAATCTATTTTTTAAATATTCAAAGTAAAAAGCTTGTGCCAGATTTTATCTGGCATCAAGCATAATACCTTTAAAGAGCTAAACCGAAATATAGTTACGGTTATGTTTTTAATGAAGAACAAATGAAAAAGAAATAATTTATTAGCGTCATTTCAAAGTTAAAATGCAATTAATAATAAAGTAAGATATTTATCTAAAACTGCAGAAGGACTTATATAAATCAAATACCTTCCATAAATCTTAAAGTCAGACATTCAAATCAGACATTCAAAGTTAAATAGGTACTAGACTTCACTTATTCTCTAAAAATACATGTATAAAGGTTTTTTTAAGAGAAAACTTAATTAAACATTCAACAGACTTATCATCATTAGTAAATTTTAAACCAATGGAAAAAGTAAGGGAGTTACTTACAAGGCTAAGTAAACAACAAATTAAATTGATTCTAAATGGAGATGATTTAGAAATTGTTTCTTATGAAAATAAAATTCAAACAGATCAAATACAGGAAATAAAATCACTTAAAAGCGAAATCATTTCGTATTTAAAAAGTTTGGATAGAAATAAAACCTTATATACATCATCTATACCAAAGATTAAATCAAGACCATCCGGCTATTCGTTATCTAATGCACAGCGTAGATTATGGTTTGCAAGCCAATTTGATGAGGGTTCTGTCGCTTACAATATACCACATACCATATTTTTGGATGGAAATTATAATGTAACCTATTTCCAAAAAGCTATCCATTCGGTAATAGAACGGCATGAGATATTACGTACAGTATTTAGATTGGATAATGAAGGCGAAGTTCGACAGTATATTTTAACGGCTGAAGAGTTAAGTTTTTTGATTGATTATAAGGATTTTAGAGAAGAAGTGAACCCAGAAGAAGAAGCAAGATCCTATATTTCATTAGATTCTTCTAAACCTTTTGATTTGGCTGGAGGACCCTTATTAAGGGCAAGCCTACTTCAATTATCAAAAGATCGCTATATATTTTATTATAATACACATCATATTATTAGTGATGACTGGTCCAGGATGATTTTATCTAGTGATGTAATGACATATTATAATTCTTATGTATCTGGTGTACCTATAGATTTATTGCCACTAAGAATACAATATAAAGATTATGCTGCTTGGCAATTAGAACAGTTAAACAGCGATTTGTATCAAGAACATAAAGAGTTTTGGGTTTCAAATCTGCATGGATATACGGGACTTATAGATTTACCATCAGAGAAAAAAAGACCTCAAATAAAAACATACAACGGAAGAAAAATAGGAGCACGCATATCCCCAGAAACAACTTCAAAATTGAGAAGCTTTACCGCAGAAAACGGGGGAAGTTTATTCATGGGGTTATTGGCTGCATGGAAAGTGTTACTATATCGCTACACAAGAAATACAGATATTACTATAGGTAATCCTGTATCCGGTAGGGATCATGTAGATTTAGAAGATCAGATAGGTTTTTATGTTAATGTTTTGGCTTTACGTAATCATATCGACCCAGAAGATAGTTTTACAGCATTTTTTGAACAAATCAAAAATAATACTCTTTCTGCTTATGAACACCAAGTATATCCTTTTGATAAACTATTGGAAGATATTGATGTAGAAAGAACAACTAATAGAAATCCATTATTTGATATTTTGGTAGATTACCATGGTGTGTCTGAAACAGGTTTAAATTTAGATTATGAAGATGAAATAAGAGACTTAGGAAACTGCATGATAAAATTTGACATTGAATTTGATCCAACCGAAGTCTCAGATGGGATAGATATTTTGATAGGGTTCAATAAAGATGTTTATGAACAAGAAATGATAGAGAGATTTATTGTTCACTATAAAAAAATCATACAAGCATTATTAGAATATCCTCAAAAACCTATAAAGGAGATAAATTTTCTTAGCCAAGAAGAGGAAGATTTTTTACTTACCCCTTTTAAAACTACCACAGAGATTTACTCAAAAGAAGGTACTTTTATAGATTTGTTTTTGTCCCAAGTTTCTGTCACTCCAAACGCTACAGCGGTTATTTTTGAGGGTACTTCTGTTACCTATAAGGATTTAGACACATTAAGCAATCAACTTTCCAGATATTTACAAGACCACGGAGTAGGAAAAGAAACTCTGGTTCCGATCTGCACAGAAAACCCTATAGATATGATCCTGGGTATTTTGGGGGTTATTAAATCAGGAGGAGCATACGTTCCTTTAGACCCCAATAGTCCTCAACAACGATTAGATTTTATCATAGAAGATACAGCAGCATGTCAATTATTAACACACTCAGATTTACTAGGGTTGTTTGATGGTCATGGGGATAATTTAATGGTAACAGCCATAGATACACTTCAGGAGGTATTAAAAAGCTATTCTGGATCTCCTGCGGATATCAGACCAGTTTCAGAGCAGTTGGCCTATGTTATATATACCTCTGGTACAACAGGTGTTCCCAAGGGAGTTATGATAGAACATGGCAATCTGTTGGATTATATCAAAGGTTTGATAAGTACCATAGATATAACAGGTCCCTGCTCTTACGGTTTAATGTCCACGCCTTCTGCAGATTTGGGCAATACGGTTTTATTCGGGTCATTATCCACAGGAGGTGTTCTACACACTTTTTCCAGAGAGACATTAATGAGTGCTAATGAGTTGCACTCATATTTTGATATCCATGATGTGGATATTATTAAAATAGTTCCTTCTCACTGGTCTTCATTAAGTATGGATTCAGGTGTTTTATTGCCAGAAAGGGCAATTATATTTGGGGGAGAAGTTCTATCAGCAGATATTGTTAAAAAAATACAAGATTTAGCTTTATCGGTAAGAATTATCAATCATTATGGTCCAACCGAGACTACAATTGGCAAGTTATTGCATAAGGTTGATTTTTCCCGATCCTATAGCGAGATTCCATTAGGGAATACATTTTCTAATACAGGTATTTATATTTTGGATAATGATTGCAGGTTATTGCCTCAGGGAGTTGTAGGAGAGTTATGTATAGATGGTTCCGGTTTAGGTCGGGGTTACTTAAATCGGCAAGACTTAACATCAGAGAAATTTATAAGACACCCATTTAAGCCGGGAGAACGATTATACAAGACAGGGGATTTGGCACGATGGTTACCAGATGGCACCGTTGGATTTGTGGGAAGAAAGGACAACCAGATTAAGATACGGGGATATCGAGTAGAATTAGAAGAGATAGAATCAGTACTAAATAGTTTGTATAATATAGAGCAATCGGTTGTCTTGGCCAAAGAGGATAATAGCGGATCCAAACAATTGGTAGCCTATATTGTTTCTAAGGAGTTTGGGGATATTAACAGTATCAAGGAAGGATTGATGTTGGTGCTGGAAGAAAAGTTACCATCCTATATGGTTCCTAATATTTATGTAAAATTAGACACAATACCTCTTACATCTAATGGAAAAATAGATAGAAAAGCATTACCAGAGCCAAAAGAAAAAACGAATAGAAAGCAAGAATTTGTTGTTCCGTCCAATGATAAAGAAAAAGCATTGGTTGAGGTATGTGAGTCGGTATTAAATATTACGGGAATAGGAATGAAAGATAATTTCTATAATCTGGGAGGGGATTCTATTAAATCGATTCAGGTAGTTTCTCGATTGTGGCAAAAAGGTTATGCTTTAAAAGTTGGTAATGTTATGGAATATCCAATATTAAAAGATATGGTATCCATGATGAGTAAAGCCACCAGAATAATAGATCAATCTCAGGTAGAAGGAGAAGTTATTTTAACGCCTGTACAGCGATTTCTTTTTGAAGATTCTGGATTATCAATACCTAATCATTACAATCAGTCAGTTATTTTAAAAAGCCTGCAAGAAATTGATAGCGCTATTTTAAAGATCGTTGTGGAAGAACTAGTCAAACATCATGACGCTTTGAGAATGGTTTATAAAAAAGAAAATGATTCATGGAAACAATATAATCGTAAATATATTGACGAATGTTTTCGAATAGACTATCACGATCTTAGAGAAGAAAAAGAATCTGGTTTACAGAAAATGACAGATATATGCCAACATCTGCAATCTGGCTTTGATCTTTTTAAAGGGCCACTTTTTGTTATAGGGCATTTTAGATTATCAGACGGGGATCGTTTGGCTTTAATATGCCATCATTTGGTAATAGATGGGATTTCTTGGAGAATCTTATTAGAAGATCTGTCCTCTTTATATACACAGTATATATCTGGAGAGAAAATGGCGTTACCATTAAAAACAGATTCTTTTCAACGTTGGGGGATTTTGTTACAAGAATATGCACATAGCAAAGAAATAAAAAAAGAATATACGTATTGGGAAAATATGTTAGCTGGTTCTTTTTCAAAGTTTCCTGTGGATAAACAAGCTAAGAGTAACAAAAGAATTTTTGATAAACGCTTGTCTTTTACTCTAAGTAAGAAATTAACATCTGTAATGCAAACAAGTATTCATGATGTATATCATACAGAGATTAATGATTTATTACTTACAGGGTTAGGGCTTGCGATTAAAAATGCATTTGGTATTAACAAGAGTGTTGTTAATATGGAAGGTCATGGAAGAGAAGACATTATAGAAGATATTGATATAAGTAGAACATTAGGATGGTATACAGCTATATATCCTTTGGTATTAGAAGTTTTAGACTCGTCAGATTCAATCCTAAGCTTAATTAAAGTAAAGGATGATCTTAGAGCAATTCCTAAAAAAGGTATTGGTTATGGTATTATTAAATATCTGGGAGAAGGTTTCTCGTCAGAGATAGAACCAGCAATAATGTTTAATTATTTAGGGGATTTTGGAGATAAGATAAATACAGACCGGCAATCATCTGTATTCGAATATAGTTCAGAATATATTGGAGAAGCACTGGATAAAAATATCACAAAAAAAGAATTGTTAAATGTATCAGGAATATTAGTGTCGGGAGAATTAACAATTACCATTGCTTATTGCTCTGATGAGTATAACGAAGAAAGCATCCAAAAACTAATAGATTCTTATCAAAATAATATAGGTTATTTAATAGAAGAATTATCCTCTTCTAAGGATAGTTACCTTACCCCTTCTGATCTGTCATTTTCAGATTTAACTTTTAAAGAATTACAGGAAATAAACAAAGATGGCGGGATAGAAGATATATATAAGTTGTCTCCGGCACAGCAAGGAATGTATTATCACTGGTTATCTTCTGAGGACACATCTTTATATTTTAACCAATTATCATATCGGATAGAAGCTAAAAAACTAGATATAGATGCTATTAAAAAAGCTTACCATATTATGGTAGATCGATATGCGATTCTAAGAACAAGTTTTATGAATCATTCTTCAGATACTTTGTTACAAGTAGTAAGAAAATCGGTTCCAAGTAGTTTTACTTATGAAGAAATTCCTGAAGAAAAGAATGCAGATCAAATAGATATATGGATTAATGAGGTAAAATTAACAGACATGAAAAAAGGATTTAATTTGGAAGATCCTTCTCAGCTTCGTTTTAAAATTTTAGACCTTAAAAATGGAGAATATGAGTTTATATGGAGTCATCATCACATACTTATGGATGGATGGTGTAAGAGTATATTGATAAATGAATTTAACCAAATCTTAAATTCTATTACTAAAGAAACCAAACTTAACTTACCTCTGGGAAGTCCATATTCTGATTATATAAAGTGGCTGGATAAGATAGATCAAGAAAACACTTTAAATTATTGGAAAACGTATTTAGAAGATTATTCAAATACAGCAAAAGTTCCTTTTGCACGTTCTGAGCAATTAGATCAGGGTTATGAAGCACATAAAGAGAGTATTGAGTTTTCAGGCAGAATTTTTGAAAAAATAAACTCATTATGCAATAATGTAGAGGCTACACATAATACCTTAATACAAGTAGTGTGGGGATATTTATTATCTAAGTATAATAACACTAGAGATGTAGTATATGGTTCTGTAGTTTCTGGAAGACCAGCAGATCTGAAAGGAATAGAGGATATGATAGGATTGTTTATAAATACAATTCCGGTTAGAATAAAATACAAACAAGAAGATACCCCACAGGATTTACTAAAGAAAACCCAACAAGAAGCCATAGCAGGTCTTGAGCATCATTATACAAGTCTTGCTACAGTACAAGGAATAAGTGAATTAGGAACTTCATTGTTGGATCATATAGTAGTTTTTGAAAATTATCCTATACAAGAATGGATAGAAAATCAATTACAAACAGAATTAGATCAAAACTCTGATGCCTTAATACTGAAATCAGTAGATTTAAAGGAGCAAGCAAACTATGATTTTAGAGTAACCGTAGAAGTATCAGACACTTCTATTAAAGTGAATTTTAAGTACAATAAAAATCGATATGATAACGCATCTATTAAAAAAATAGCAGATCACTTTTATAACATAGTAGATTCGTTTGTTTCTAAACCAGATCAGTATCTAAGCAATATAAATTTTCTTAGCCAAGAAGAGGAGGATTTTTTACTTACCCCTTTTAAAACTACCACAGAGATTTACTCAAAAGAAGGTACTTTTATAGATTTGTTTTTGTCCCAAGTTTCTGTCACTCCAAACGCTACAGCGGTTATTTTTGAGGGTACTTCTGTTACCTATAAGGATTTAGACACATTAAGCAATCAACTTTCCAGATATTTACAAGACCACGGAGTAGGAAAAGAAACTCTGGTTCCGATCTGCACAGAAAACCCTATAGATATGATCCTGGGTATTTTGGGGGTTATTAAATCAGGAGGAGCATACGTTCCTTTAGACCCCAATAGTCCTCAACAACGATTAGATTTTATCATAGAAGATACAGCAGCATGTCAATTATTAACACACTCAGATTTACTAGGGTTGTTTGATGGTCATGGGGATAATTTAATGGTAACAGCCATAGATACACTTCAGGAGGTATTAAAAAGCTATTCTGGATCTCCTGCGGATATCAGACCAGTTTCAGAGCAGTTGGCCTATGTTATATATACCTCTGGTACAACAGGTGTTCCCAAGGGAGTTATGATAGAACATGGCAATCTGTTGGATTATATCAAAGGTTTGATAAGTACCATAGATATAACAGGTCCCTGCTCTTACGGTTTAATGTCCACGCCTTCTGCAGATTTGGGCAATACGGTTTTATTCGGGTCATTATCCACAGGAGGTGTTCTACACACTTTTTCCAGAGAGACATTAATGAGTGCTAATGAGTTGCACTCATATTTTGATATCCATGATGTGGATATTATTAAAATAGTTCCTTCTCACTGGTCTTCATTAAGTATGGATTCAGGTGTTTTATTGCCAGAAAGGGCAATTATATTTGGGGGAGAAGTTCTATCAGCAGATATTGTTAAAAAAATACAAGATTTAGCTTTATCGGTAAGAATTATCAATCATTATGGTCCAACCGAGACTACAATTGGCAAGTTATTGCATAAGGTTGATTTTTCCCGATCCTATAGCGAGATTCCATTAGGGAATACATTTTCTAATACAGGTATTTATATTTTGGATAATGATTGCAGGTTATTGCCTCAGGGAGTTGTAGGAGAGTTATGTATAGATGGTTCCGGTTTAGGTCGGGGTTACTTAAATCGGCAAGACTTAACATCAGAGAAATTTATAAGACACCCATTTAAGCCGGGAGAACGATTATACAAGACAGGGGATTTGGCACGATGGTTACCAGATGGCACCGTTGGATTTGTGGGAAGAAAGGACAACCAGATTAAGATACGGGGATATCGAGTAGAATTAGAAGAGATAGAATCAGTACTAAATAGTTTGTATAATATAGAGCAATCGGTTGTCTTGGCCAAAGAGGATAATAGCGGATCCAAACAATTGGTAGCCTATATTGTTTCTAAGGAGTTTGGGGATATTAACAGTATCAAGGAAGGATTGATGTTGGTGCTGGAAGAAAAGTTACCATCCTATATGGTTCCTAATATTTATGTAAAATTAGACACAATACCTCTTACATCTAATGGAAAAATAGATAGAAAAGCATTACCAGTGCCAGATACTTTAAGCAGACAAAAAGAATATATACCTCCATCTACCGAAACAGAAAAACAACTAGCAGAGATATGGCAAGAAGTATTAGGAATAGAAAAAATAGGAATTCAGGACGATTTTTTCGAATTAGGAGGCAATAGCTTAAATGCAATTAAAATTAATTCCAGAATTAAAAAGAAATTAGATCTGGATATGGAAATAAAAACCCTGTTTCTTTTCAATTCTATTGGGGATCTGGCATTTCAAATAGACTTCTCTAAAAAACAAAAAGAAATTAAATCAGATAATCAAGAACTAAAAATGATAGAATTATGATTGAGTTATTGAAAAAGATATCCAATGAAGGAATTGTAATAGATATAAACAATGGGGAATTACAATTATTCTCTTCTCAAACAAATGTAGATAGTAATCTTTTGTCAGAGATTAAAGCTCATAAAGATGAACTTATAGAATACTTGAGCAAAAACAAGGATTTGTCATTTCAGGAAAAAGAATATCAGGAAATTCCAAATTGTACAAATAGCATTAGCTATTCTCTGTCTAATGCGCAACGTAGACTATGGTTAGCAAGTCAGTTTGCATCGGGATCTAATACATTTAATATGCCAAACACTATTGTTTTGGATGGGGTATATGATGTCGATTATTTTCAGAAAGCAGTATATTCTGTTATAGAACGTCATGAGATATTGCGTACAGTCTTCAAATCAGACGATAAAGGAGATGTACAACAATATATACGGACTCCTAAGGAACTTAATTTTGGTATTGATTACCAGGATTATAGAGAAAAAGAAAACCCGGAAACAGAAGCAGGATTATATATAAAGCAAGATTCTTATAAATCATTTGATTTAACAGAAGGGCCTTTGATTAGAGCATGTTTACTCCGGTTATCCGAAACTAAATACATGTTTTATTATAACCTGCACCACATTATTAGTGATGGATGGTCTATGGAGGTTTTAGCCAGAGATGTAATGCAATATTATAAAGCTTATGTTTCTAACCAAACTCCAGAAATTCCTTTATTAAGGATACAATATAAAGATTATGCAGCATGGCAATTGGACCAATTAAAAACCAAAACATATCAAGGCCATAAAACGCATTGGCTCAATCGATTGTCAGGAGAACTTCCGGTAATAGATTTACCATCATATAAACGCAGACCTAAGATTAAAACTAATAATGGAAAACGATTAAACAGTTTTATAGCTCAAGATCTTACAGTAAAAGTAAATCAATTTATTAAAGAACACGACGGTAGCCTTTTTATGTTTATCCTGTCTGCAATAAATGTCCTTATTCATAAATATACTTCTGCAGAAGATATTATTATAGGAAGCCCTTTTGCAGGCAGGACACATCCTGATTTAGAAGATCAAATAGGTTTTTATGTAAATATATTAGCATTTCGTAACAAGGTAGACCCAAAGGAGAGTTTTATAGATTTTTATGAAAAAGTTAAAGAAATAGTTTTAAACGATTTTAGCCATCAAGAATATGCTTTTGATAAACTAATAGAAGATTTAGAATTAAAATATGATCAAAGCAGATCCCCTTTATCAGATATTTCATTTACTCTTCATAGCAGTAATCAACATGTATCTTCAAAAGATATAGACAAAGATGTACTTAATAAAATAAACAACAAAGGAGAAACAGTAAGCAAAAATGATATAGAATTTCATGCAACACAATTGGGAGATATAATTGCGTTTGATGTCATTTTTAATAAGGATGTTTATGACGAAAAAATGATGTCAAATATGATACATCATTTTAAGCAAATATTATCTGATTTATTTTCCTCCCCAAACAAACAAATCTGTGATATAAGTTATTTGACAACAGAGGAACAGTACGAAATGCTAGAAGCATTTAATTCAAATAAAGTTGCATATCCCCGGGATAAAACAATAGTGGATATATTTGTAGAACAAGCAAATAAGACACCAGATTCTATTGCAATAGTATTCCAGAAAAAGTCCCTTACCTATAAAGAGTTAGAAGAAAGATCTAATCAATTGGCAAACTGCTTGATAAATGAATACGGTATTAAAAAAGGAGACTTTGTAGGGGTACATTTAGATAGGAGCGAACAGTATATAGTTTGTTTATTAGGGATCTTAAAATCAGGTGCGGTATATGTTCCTATAGATACTGGATATCCTGCAAATCGTAAAGAGTATATTGTAGAAGATGCAAATATAAACCTGCTTATAACAGATACTAACTACATGTTTGATCTGCCTTATTTTAAAGGATCTTTATTAGCAATAGATGTAGAATTTGAAAATTCAGACTATAGCTCAGACAATAAAAATTTTACTACACCTAATGAGGTTGCGTATGTTATTTATACTTCTGGATCTACAGGGAATCCAAAAGGAGTAATGATAGAACATAAAGCAGTTTTAAATGCAGTTTTAGCACAAATAGATACTTATGATATAACAAACAATTGTAAAGCAGTACAGTTTACCTCTTTTTCTTTTGATGTTTCTATTTCTGAAATTTTTAATATTCTTTTAACCGGTTCCAGCCTATTTATAGCAACTGAAGAAATGCGTAATGACCCTGTACTGTTAGAAAAATATATAGAAGAAAATACTATTAATTTGGCGACATTACCTCCATCTTATTTTCAGGTTATGAAACCAGAAAAACTGAAAAGTTTAAATAAGCTCATTACAGGTGGAGAAGCATCCGATTATGAAAAAGTAGTTCCTTTACTATCCGATGGGTTTAATTTCTATAATTCTTACGGACCTACAGAAACAAGTATTTGTGTTACAGTGTTCAAGATGACCAATACTACTTTGTTAGGGTCTCAAGTTATTCCTATTGGTAAACCAACGCCAAATACACAAATTTTAATCCTCTCAGAAAGTTTAGAATTAATGCCAGTAGGATCTATAGGAGAAATATGTATTGGTGGATCACAACTTGCTCTTGGATATTTGAACAGGCCAGATTTAACATCTGAAAAATTTATAGAAAACCCATTTAAAAAAGGGGAGAAATTATATAGAACAGGAGATTTAGCACGTTGGCTGCCAGATGGTAATATAGAGTTTATAGGAAGAAAAGATCATCAGGTTAAAATAAGAGGGCATCGTATTGAATTAGGAGAAATTGAATTAGTAATAGATCAAAATGAAAATGTAAAACAATCTGTAGTAGTAGCAAGAGAAGATATTGGGGGGTCAAAACAATTAGTGGCCTATATAGTATCTGATACAGCATTAGATCATAGGAAAATACAAGAAGATTTAGAAGAGAAACTTCCAGAATACATGGTTCCAAAAATCTATGTTTCATTAGATAAAATGCCACTATCCCATAATGGAAAAGTGGATCGAAAAGCATTACCAATTCCTGATGAAGAATCGTATAATAAACAAGAATATATTGCGCCTACAAATGAAAAAGAAAAAGCATTAATTTCTGTTTGGGAATCTGTACTAGGGGTAAAAGGAATTAGTATTAAAGATAACTTTTATAACCTTGGTGGGGATTCTATAAAATCAATACAAATAGTTGCCAGATCCAGAGAGTATGGTTATACTCTTAAAGTAGGAGATGTTTTATCTATGCCTGTGTTAGAAAACATGGCAGATTTGATGAAAAAAGCAAGCAAAATAATAGATCAATCCGAAGTTGAAGGAGAGGTAGCATTAACACCTATACAGCATATTTTGTTTGAGCATCCATCAATATTAAATCCAAGTCATTTTAATCAATCAGTTCTGTTAAAAAGCGATGAAAACTTAAATAGTGAGTTTCTGAAATTAAGTGTAATAGAATTAGTAAAACATCATGATGTTTTACGAATGGTATATCATAAAGAAAAAGATATATGGAAACAATATAACCGTAGATATACCGAAGAGTGTTATAGAATAGATGTTCATGACCTAAGGGATGAAAAAGATAGTGTAAGGATAATGGGAGATCTTTGTCAAAATATACAATCTAATCTGGATCTTTCAAGTGGGCCTTTATTCGTTGTTGGTCATTTTAAACTATCAGATGGTGATCGCTTAGCATTGATATGTCACCACTTATTAATAGATGGAGTATCCTGGAGAATCCTACTAGAAGATTTATCTTCATTATACAAGCAATATCAGTCTGGAAAAGAAATATCTGTTCCTTTAAAAACGGATTCTTTTAAGCAATGGGCATTTTTACAACAAGAATACGCCCAAAGTAAAGAGTTAAGTAGAGAATATGATTATTGGAATAATTTACACACATCTTTAATTCCGGATTTCCCCGTAGAAAAAGGAATAAAGAATGATAAAATGCGCATGGACAAACGTGTGTCTTTTACATTAAACAAAGAATTAACATCTATAATGCAAACAAGTATTCATGATGTTTACCACACAGAAATTAATGATATATTACTTGCAGGACTTGGACTAGCATTAAAAGATACTTTTGGTATATGTAAGAGTATTGTTGAAATGGAAGGGCATGGAAGAGAAGATATCATAGAAGATATTGATATAAGTAGAACTGTAGGTTGGTTTACTTCGATCTATCCTCTGGTATTAGAAGTTTCGCAATCTCCAGAAAGATCTAAGAGTTTGATAAAAGTAAAAGATGACCTTCGCAAAATCCCTAATAAAGGCATCGGTTATGGAATCATAAAACATATCAAAAAAGGATTTTCTTCAGATCTTACACCTTCAATTCAATTTAATTATTTAGGAGAATTTAATAAAAAAATATCCGAAGATAAAGAAACAAATGAGGCAATATTTGAATATGGCTCAGAATATATAGGAGAAGCAATAGATCCAGAAAACATCATGGATGCCTTAATTGGCGTATCAGGATCCGTAAGTTCAGGAGAGTTAAGTATGGCTGTTTCGTACAGATCAGACATGTATGATGATAAAACCATGCAAACTTTGATTGAAGCTTATAAAAATAATTTAACTATATTAATAAAAGAACTGTCACTTGTAAATGAAAGCTATCTTACCCTATCCGATTTAACATATTCAGATTTAACATTTGAAGAACTACAGGATTTAAACGCTGATGATTTATTAGAGGATGTGTATCAACTTTCTTCTGCGCAACAAGGAATGTACTATCATTGGTTCTCCTCAGAAAATTCTTATTTTGAGCAAGCATCCTATAAAGTAAAAGGAGCAGGTCTTAACATGGCATATTTTAAAGAGGCTTATGATACTCTGGTAGATCGTTATGCCATATTAAGAACAAGTTTTACCAACCAATATGCAGATACTATATTACAAGTAGTTAAAAAAATAGTTCCTAGTGGTTTTACTTACATCGAAGCTCCGGAGCATATTGAATCAAATAATATACAGAGTTGGGTAGAAAAAATGAAATCTGAGGATAGAGATAAAGGATTTAATTTGGAAGAACCTTCTCAGATGCGATTAACTATATTAGGCTTAGGTAATCAAGAATATGAATTTATTTGGAGTCATCATCATATTTTGATGGATGGATGGTGTACAAGTATACTGATCAATGATTTTTATAGAATCCTGCAATCTATAGAAAAAGGAGTACAACCAAATCTCCCTGTAGTTAATCCTTATTCCGATTATATAAAATGGTTAGATAAACTAGATTATGAAGATACTTTAGTATATTGGAAAAATTATCTGTTTGAATACAACAGTACAGCAAAAGTGCCTTATGAGTATTCTAAACGTTCCATACAGAATTATGATTTTCATAATGAAACGATACAATTAACAGGAGATGTTTATGAAAAAATAAATGTGCTATGTAATGAGCTAGGAGTAACTCATAATACATTTATACAAGTGGTTTGGGGATATTTGTTGTCCAGATATAATAATACTCAAGATGTAGTATTTGGGTCAGTAGTTTCTGGTAGACCAGCAGACTTAAATGGAGCAGAAGAAATGGTCGGGCTGTTTTTAAATACCATACCAGTTAGGATACGCTACTCAGGAAAAGATACACCAAAAAACGTATTAGTAAATATCCAAAAAGAAGCAATAGCTAGTCTTCCGCATCATTATACAAGTTTATCATCTGTGCAGGCTCAAAGTGAATTAGGAATGTCTTTATTGGATCATATAATGATTTTTGAGAATTACCCGATACAAGAGTTAATAGAAGAACAATTGGAAGAAAAATCAGACCAGGGATCCAGTACTTTAGAGTTTGAGTCTGTAGATATTAACGGCAGAACTAATTATGACTTTAATATTGCGGTAGCTATATCTGAAACTTATCTTAAAGTGCATTTTCAATATAATAAAAATAGATATGAAGAAGTATCGATCAAGAAATTAGCAACTCATTTTTTAAACATAGTACAGTCTTTTATAGAACAACCTGATCAATATCTAAAAGAAATTAATTATTTAACAAAAGAAGAAGAAAATGAATTACTGCATGTTTTTAACCCAAAAAAGGTAGAGTATCCTATAGATAAAACGATTGTAGATATATTTAATGAACAGGTAAATAAAACTCCAGATGCAATTGCAGTTGTATTTGAAGAAGAAATATTAACATATACACAATTGGATGTTAAATCCAATCAATTAGCACGTTATTTACAAAGAAAAGGAGTTAAAAGAGAAGATTTGATAGGTATTTGTCTGGACAAATCTTTAGAAATGATAGTAGCTGTATTAGCAGTTCTAAAATCAGGAGGAACATATATCCCTATAGATCCTGATTATCCAGAAGAGCGCATCAATTATATTATAGAAGATAGTAGTATCTCCTTTTTTATTACAAAGCAAAATTATAATTACTTTGTAAAAGACAATTATTTTACAGAAACTATTCTCATTGACAAAGATTATTTTGCAATAAGTAAAGAATCTACAGAAAAAATAGATTGTAATTTATCTTCAGAACAAGCTGTTTATGTAATATATACATCCGGATCAACAGGAAAACCAAAAGGAGTTGTAGTTTCTCATTCTGGGTTATTAAACATAGCACTTTCATGGGAAAAAGAATATGAGCTTGATAATCAAACCAGTTTATTACAAATGGCAAGCTTTTCTTTTGATGTTTTCTCAGGTGATTTATGTAGAGGGATACTTTTTGGAGGTAAAATAGTACTATGTCCACCAAAGATAAAACTTGATCTTGTGGCTCTTTACAAAATAATATCTAAATGGAATATTAATATAGTAGAAATGACCCCGGCTCTTGCCATAGAGTTAATGGATTATATCTATGAAAATGACTTGGATATTTCTTGGATGAAAATTTTAATTCTGGGATCAGATATACTTCAAACTTCAGATTATCAAAGGTTAGTTAGCCGTTTTGGAAAAAGCATGCGAATTATTAATAGTTATGGCACAACAGAAACCACTATAGATAGCTCTTGTTTTGAAACCAATTCACCAGATGTTCTTAATGATTTACCCTACGTACCTATTGGTAAACCAATGCAGAACACTAGCTTTTATGTTCTGGATATATATCAAAAACCCTTACCGGCAGGAGTAGAGGGAGAGCTTTATATTAGTGGAGCAGGATTAGCAAAAGGATATTTGAATCAAGAAATTTTAACAGCACAAAAATTTGTAGAAAATCCCTTCAACAAAGAAGAACGCATCTATAAAACAGGGGATTTTGCACGATGGTTGCCAGATGGGAACATGGATTTTATAGGAAGAAAAGATCATCAGGTTAAAGTAAGGGGATATCGGGTAGAATTAGGCGAAATAGAATCTGTATTAGAAGAAATAAAAGAAATTAGAAAAGCAGTAGTCATAACAAAAGAGAATAGTAGGGGCATACACCAATTGGTAGCATATACTATTCTGGATAAACCTATAGACAGTCTGACAATACAGCAAAAACTAAGAAAAAACCTTCCTGAATATATGATTCCAAGGATATATATACCCTTGGATGCAATGCCAATAACAGTAAATGGTAAAATAGACAGAAAAGCATTATCAGCGATAAATCCAGATAATAACCAAGAGTATGTAGAACCATCTAGTGAAACAGAAATTAAATTGGGACAAATCTGGAAAGAAGTATTAAAAACAGAAAAAATAGGGGTAACAGATAACTTTTTTGAGCTAGGAGGAAATAGTATAAGTGCTATCAAGATCATTCTTGGGATAAGAAGAGAATTAGATGTAGAAATAGATATTAAAAGTTTATTCGAGTTTAATACCATTGCTGATTTAGCATTGCATATAGATTTTTCTGTTCAACAAGAACAACTAATATCAAGAGGTAAAATCATAAAACAAATAATGTAATGAAAGATATACTAAACAAAATTTCGGAAGGAGGTCTTGTATTAGACGTAAAAGATGGAGAATTACAGATATTTTCCACCAAAGAAAAAATAAATGATGATTTGGTTTTTGAGATAAAAAGCAAAAAAAAAGAACTTATAGCATATCTTCTTAAACATAAAAAATCATCGATTCAGAATAAAAAGTATGAGGAAATACCCAGGTTTGATAAAAAAGATAGTTACCCTGTTTCTAATTCCCAGCTAAGATTATGGTTAGCAAGCCAAACTGAAGAAGGTTCTATAGCATATAATATGCCTAATTCTGTCACTCTGGATGGAACACATGATGTTGCATGTTTTCAAAAAGCAATACACTCTGTAATAGAACGTCACGAAATATTACGCACTGTATTTAGAGTAGATAATAATGGAGAAGTGAGACAACATGTTCTTTCTTCGGAAGAGTTAGGTTTTAAGATAATTTTTAAGGATTTCAGTAAAGAAAAAGATCAAAAATCTACTTGGAAAGAATATGTGAAATTAGATTCGTATAAACTATTTGATTTGGAAAACGGACCCCTTTTGCGAGCAGGATTACTAAAATTAGCAAAAGATCAATTTGTTTTTTATTATAACATGCACCATATTATTAGTGATGAATGGTCTATGAAAGTTTTGGTGCAGGATGTGATGAAGTGCTATGAAGCTCATTTATCCGAAACCTCTTCAGGTTTATTACCGTTAAAAATCAATTATAAAGATTATACACTTTGGCAATTAGAAGAACAAAGTAAACCAGCCTTTCAAGAACATAAAAACTATTGGATTTCTCAATTCACAGAAGAAGTAGAAATAGTAGATCTGCCATCCCAAAAGAAAAGACCAACAAATAGAAGTTATAATGGCAAAGGTGTTTGCACCCAACTTTCTGTAGAAGAAACCTTGAAATTAAAAAACTTTACTAAAGAAAGAGAAGGGAGTTTATTTTCAGGATTATTTGCCGCCTGGAATGTTTTATTATATCGATACACAGGACAAACAGATTTAACTATAGGCAATCCGGTAGGAGGTAGAGATCATCCGGATTTAGAAAATCAAATAGGGTATTATCTTCATACATTAGCATTAAGGAATAAAATTGATCCAGAGCAAACTTTCGAAAAAATATACGATCAAATAAAGACAAATATCCTTGAAGCATATAAGCATCAAACATACCCATTTGATAAACTCATAGAAGATTTAAGTATAAAAAGAGACCCTGGCAGAAACCCTTTGTTTGATATATTGGTAGACTACCACGGTGTTTCAGAAACAAGTAAAAATTTTAAACAAGATAAAGAAATACAAGATCTTGGTAATGGTGTGGTAAAATTTGATTTGGAACTACATCTTACAGAAGTAGACCAGGAAGTAAATATTATGGTTAACTATAATCAGGATATATATGAACAGGAGATGATAGAACGCTTGTTGATCCATTATAAAAAGATAATAAAAGCGCTATTAGAAGAATCAGAAAAAAGTATAAGTACAATCAACTTTTTAACAATAGAAGAACAACAACAATTATTGTATAAATTTAATGACACCAAAGACCACAGTAAGGATAAAAGTAAAAGCATTATAGACCTGTTTGTAAAAAAAGCAAAAGAGATACCCCATGAAATAGCAGTAGTATATGAGAACACGACCATTACGTATCAGGAATTAGACGAAAGATCTAATCAATTGGCAAATTGTTTGATAGATGAATATAAGATCACAAAAGGAGATTTTGTAGGAATACATTTGGATAGAAGCGAATCGTATATTATATCTGTTTTAGGAATTTTAAAAGCAGGCGGGGTGTATGTACCAATAGACACCAATTACCCCAGAGAACGTAAAAAGTATATTGTAGAAAATGCAAGTATCAGCTTATTGTTATCAGACACTTCTTATATGTTGGATATCGATTATTATGATGGAGCACTATTAGCAATCGATGTAAATTTTGACCAAACTTTGTATAGTAAAGAAAATACATTTTTTGGACTACCCGATGACTTAGCGTATGTGATTTATACATCCGGATCTACAGGTAATCCAAAAGGAGTAATGATTGAACATCACTCGTTGGTGAACTATATAGAGTGGTGCAGTACAAACTACTTAAAAGAAACCCTTTCTAATTATAATTTTGGGTTATTTACATCACCTTCTTTCGATTTAACAATAACAAGCATTTTTCTTCCATTGGTAAAAGGAGGTGTTTTAAAAGTATTCAATGAAAATTTAAACATATCAGAACTGCTTAAAGAATATTTGACAAGTGATATTTCCTGTATTAAGATTACTCCATCCCATATTAATTTGCTAAAAGAACTGAAAATTAAAAACTCTAACCTTGAGTTAGTTATAGTTGGGGGGGAAGAGTTGAAAAAAAACCATATTAAAATATTACAACAGATAAATCCGGATATAAAAATCTATAATGAATATGGGCCAACAGAAACTACAGTTGGGTGTGTTGTCTGTAAAATTGAAAACTCAGAAGCCCCCATACATATAGGTAAACCTATTAGTAATACAAATATCTGTATACTGGATAGCTCCGGACAGTTAGTGCCATTAGGAGTAATAGGAGAAATTTGTATAGGAGGGGAAGGAGTATCCAAAGGCTACTTAAACCAATTAGAACTTACCCAAGAAAAATTTATAAAACATCCTTATGATCAAAAAGAACGATTATATAAAACAGGAGATATGGGATGTTGGCTGCCAGATGGAAATATCGATTTTAAAGGAAGAAAAGATGATCAGGTAAAGATCAGGGGATATCGTATAGAATTACAAGAAATCGAGACTACATTAAATCAATTAGACTATATAGAACAATCCATTGTTTTGGTAAAAAAAGATAATAACGATTATGAACAATTAGTAGCGTATGTGGTATGCAATGAAGAAATAGATTTTATGTCATTACAAAGGGAATTAGAAAAAAAACTTCCTGAGTATATGGTTCCTAAAATATATGTCCCAATTGATAAAATACCACTAACACATAATGGTAAAATTAACCGTAAAATATTACCAACTCCAAATGATAGTGGTTATAACCAGAAAAAAGTTGTAGAACCATCCAATGATACCGAAAGAAAACTGGTGACAGTATGGCAAGATATTTTAGAACTTGAAAAAGTAAGCGTTTTGGATGATTTTTTCGATTTGGGAGGGCACTCTTTATTAGCGGTAAAGTTATCTTTTGCAATAACAAAAGCATGTAATGTAAAATTTGAAATTAATACAATATTCAAATACCCAACGCTTCAAGCACAAGCACAATTTATAGATATTATTACAACAAATAGTGATAAGAAAGAATCTGTAGATCAGGAAGTATTACATATATAAAATTAAATCTTTCTGCCATAAATATTATGAACACAAAAATAATATTTATTTAATCCCACATTGAGAGAGTTAATTCCCCCCGAGGCTTACCTCAAAAACAAGATGTATTTTAAAGAAATAAACCTTATAAACTTGTTCTGATGTTATTGGTTTGCTATATAGCTTTTCAGGCTTTTTTGATCCCAAGAAAGTTTTGGCTTTACGTTAATTTACTACATAACCTTTCATCACTTATAAGTAAACAATCAATCTTATATCGCTCTTATTTAATACATAAGTATTCTTGGCTAAGAAAGTAGTGTTTTTTATAGAGAGATGTTTTTAAGATACCCTTAAACTAACTATGTATAATTTAAAAAGATATAATGGAAAAAGAAATAGTAAAGCACAATGAAATAGAAATGATTTCTAATAGTGCAAAAGGAGAATGTTCTATATTAGAAGTAAAAGAAAAACAGGATTTTCCTTTTATAAAAGAGGCTGATACAGGTAATACTAACCTAAACGATTGGATTTTTAATAATAAATCTGAATTTGATAGTAAGCTTTGTAAACATGGAGCAATATTATTTCGTGGTTTTAATATAAATACAATCGCAAAGTTTGAAGAGATAAGTAAATTGTTTGAGACAAACTCATTAGAATATGCATTTAGATCCTCACCAAGGTTTTCTGTAGGTAAAAATGTATATACCAGTACGAGTTATCCAAAAGATTTTAGTATCAATATGCATAGCGAAGCATCGTATATGCCAAATGGACACCCAAGTTATATCATATTTTGTTGTATCCATCCTGCCACAGAAAGAGGAGAAACACCAATAGCAGACAATCGATTAGTGTTGAGCTATTTAAGCAAAGAAACCAAAGCAAAATTTTTAGAAAAAGGAGTTAAGTATATAAGAAATCTAAATAAAAACATAGGTCTGTCATGGCAAGAGGTATTTCAGTCTAATGACAAAGATTATGTAGAATCAGAATGTAACAGAACAGGTATGCAGTTTAGATGGAAAAGCGAAGATGATTTAGAATTAACATGGGTTAAAAAAGCTATTTGGGAGCATCCGCAAACAGAAGAACTTATCTGGTTTAACCATGCTTCTTTCTTTAATAAGTATACCTTGGAAAAAGACTATTATGGTTCTGTTGAAAATGAAAACCAACTTCCTAATAACACATTTTATGGCGACGGGACAGAAATAACGAAACAAGAAATCGAAGAAATTATAAACGCATATAAAAAATCCACTATAGAATTTCCCTGGAAAAAAGGAGATGTTCTGTTTCTGGATAATATGCTAAGCTCACATGGAAGAAATCCATACGAAGGAAATAGAAAAATAGTTACTTCCCTATTCTAATAGAATACTCTTTTATTGAAAAAAATAATTTTAAATAACAAGCTTTTAAGACAAAGATTTGACTCATAATATAAATTTATAAACCAACCATCATGATGCAGAATAATATTAAGCCAATAGAAATTGTTTATGCAGCACAATTAAAAGGAATTAATTTGTTTGTTGATAATGGTAAACTCGCAATAAAGAAAGATAAAAGCACTGTATTGTCTCCAGATCTCATAAGTATGATTGAAGAAAACAGAACAGAGCTTATAGATTTTTTAGAAAAGGAAGTGCAATCTTCCTCAAAATTGGATTTTGCAGACATAAAAAAGATTCCAGAATCAGATAGCTATAAGATTTCTAATGCGCAACGTAGATTATGGTTGGTAAGTCAATTAGAAGAAGCCTCTATTGCATGTAATATACCAAGTACTATTGTTCTTGACAATATATATGATGTTTCCTGTTTTCAAAAAGCGATACATGCAGTTATAGAGAGACATGAAATATTGAGGACCGTATTTAAAGTAAATAGTTCAGGAGAAATAAGGCAATTTGTCTTAACCCCAAAAGAATTGAATTTTTCTATTGATAATAAGGATTGTAGAGGAAAAAACGCAGAGTTTGTCGCAGAGGAATATATTAAAAATGATTCATACAAACCATTTGATCTGGAACAAGGACCTTTGTTACGGGTTTGTTTACTTCAGCTATCACAAGATCAATATATATTTTATTATAATCTGCATCATATTATTAGTGATGGGTGGTCAGCAGATGTTTTGTCAAGAGACATTATGCAATATTATAAAGCGTATGTATCTGGTGTTTCTCCAGATATTTCACCTTTACGAATACAGTACAAGGATTATACTGTTTGGCAATTAGATCAATTAAATAGTGATGTTCAAAAAAAGCACAAAGATTATTGGATAAAAAGGCTATCGGGAGAGCTGCCTATAATTGATTTGCCTTCTTATAAACCCCGCCCTAAGATTAAAACATACAAGGGTAAATGTTTAGGAGGCTATTTATCTAAAGATGTAACACATAGATTAGAGGAGTTTATCAAAAAAAACGAAAGTAATCTATTTATGTTTATGTTATCTGCTATCAATATTCTTGTACATAAATATACTTCTGCCGAAGATATTATTATAGGAAGTCCCTTTGCTGGTAGAACGCATCCTGATTTAGAAGACCAAATAGGGTTTTATGTCAATATTTTGGCTTTTCGAAATTCTATAGATCCAACAGATAGTTTTATAGAATACTACCAAAAAATCAAAAAAAATATATTAGAAGACTTTAGACATCAGGAATATGCTTTTGATAGATTGGTAGAAGATTTAGAAATAAAATATGATAAAAGTAGAACAGCTCTTTTCGATATTTCCTGGGAACTCCACAATAGTATAGAAAAGACTACCTGTGTAAAAGATCATTTGCTAGACGAGATTAAAGACAGAGGGGCTGCTATTTGTAAAAATGATATAGAATTTCATGCCACACAATTAGGAGATGTAATTGCCATAGATGTTATTTATAATACAGATATATATGATAAGGATATGGTATCGAATATGATACAACATTTTAAGCAATTAATATTTAATCTATTATCCTCTCCAAAAGCAGCATTAAGTACTATTGAATATTTGACCAAAAAAGACCGTCATAAAGTATTAGAAGTATTTAATACTACAAACGTAGAATATCCATTGGATAAAACAGTTGTGGATTTATTTGCAGAACAAGCAAATAATACTCCAGAGACAATTGCAGTAGTATTTGAAAAAAAATCTCTTACATATCGAGAATTAGAAGAAAAATCTAATCAGCTCGCAAATTGTTTAATCACAAAATATAATATTAAAAACGAAGATTTTATTGGCGTTCATTTAGATAAAAGTGAGCAGTATATCATTTGTCTCCTGGCAATTTTAAAGGCAGGAGCAGTATATGTACCTATAGATATAAATTACCCGTCAAATCGTAAACAATACATACTAAATGATGCCAGTATTAAGGTTTTGATATCTAACAAATCATATATTTCAGATATAGAATGTTTTAATGGCTCACTTTTAAGCATAGACACAGCGTTTGAAACAGAACAATATAGTTTAGATCATATAAACTTTGCCCAACCAGATGATTTGGCGTATGTGATATATACTTCAGGATCTACAGGCAACCCAAAAGGAGTAATGATTGAGCATAAAGCTGTTTTAAATGCAATTTTAACACATATCGATGTCTTTAATATCACCCAAAACCTTAGAATATTACAATTCATGTCCTTTTCTTTTGATGTTTCTATTTCTGAAATTTTTAATACTTTATTATCAGGCTCCAGTCTTTTTATGGCGAATAAAGAAGTACGAAATGATCCCTTTTTATTAGGACAATATATTCAAGAAAATACAATTGATGTAGTAACATTACCAGCTTCTTTTTTTCATATAATGAAATCAGAAAGCTTTAAAAATGTAAAAACGCTTATAACAGGAGGAGAAACATCTGATTATAAAAAAGTTATGTCCTGTTTGCGTTATGGCGGGACATATTACAATGCTTATGGACCAACAGAAACAAGTATTTGCACTTCTGTTTTTAAAATGATAAATACAACAGTAATAGATTCTAAGAATATTCCTATAGGAACACCTTTGGCAAACACACAATTTTTGGTACTTTCCAAGGACATGCAATTAATGCCCGTAGGAGCTATAGGAGAACTATGCATAGGTGGGGTACAGCTTGCCCGAGGATATTTGAATCGTCCGAATTTAACATTAGATAAATTTATAGACAACCCTTTTAAAGATGGAGAAAAATTGTACAAGACAGGGGATTTGGCACGTTGGCTGCCAGATGGTAATATAGAATTTATAGGAAGAAAGGATCATCAAGTTAAAATACGCGGGTATCGTATAGAATTAGGTGAGATAGAATCAGCTATAGAACAATTTCAAGGTATAGAACAATCGGTTGTGGTTGTTAAAGAGGATATAAATAAATCAAAACAACTAGTGGCTTATATAGTTGGGGATAAAGAACTGGATTTTGTTGAGGTACAACGAGCCGTAGAAGAAAAGTTGCCAGAATATATGGTTCCTAAAATATACGTCCCAATAAAAAAAATACCATTAACAAACAATGGAAAAATAGATAATGAAGCACTGCCAAATCCAGATCAAAATTCTTATAACAAAAAAGAATATGTTAAACCAGTTACCAAAGAAGAAAAAGAATTAGCAATCATTTGGGAATCTGTATTAGGAATAAAAGAAATAGGATGTAAAGATAACTTTTATGATTTAGGAGGAAACTCTATAAAAGCTATACAATTAATGAGCCTTTTAAAAAAGGAAGGATATGATCTGAATATTAGGGACAGCATAGAGAATCCAATATTAGAAAATATGGCTGAAACAATCCAAAAAACACAAATAAAAGAGGATACATTACTGAACCTTCCAGAATTAAAAATACAAATAAAAGAGCTTAATGATATCACTCATCAAAAGACTGCTAAAAAAATATTCCCAGCAGATGGATATAATTTAGTTTCAGAAAATCAAAAATATTTTATAAAAAAACCTTCTGCAATAATATCGTCAAATACAATATTGATACCTGATTTTTCTGAAAACAATTTTGAAGAGAAATTCCGTAACCTTCTGACTTTGTATCCGTCATTGATGGTAGACTTTGAAAAAAGAGAGTTTGAAGAGTATATTTCACAAAGACAAATATCAAAAAATAACGTAAAGTTAGATATAAATATTGTAAGAGAATTTATTTCAGAAGATTTAATAAAGATAGAGGAAAAGGCAAACTCTTTTCTGAAAAAACCATTCAATTATTTTAATCAAACACCATTAATTCGTGTTTTTATAGTAGTAGACAAAAATAATTCAGATACTGCTTATTTACGTTTTTGTGTAGCACATGCCCTTATAGATCTTGACACTTTTGGAGATTTGCTTGAAAATTTAAGAGATAATTTAGAACAACCAAAAATAAAAGAAACTACTATTTCTAACCATTCTTTTGCTTTATGGCAAAGAAATTTTTTAAGCTCAAAAAGTGGCGTTATACAAAGAGAATGGTGGATGGATTATCTTAAAAAGCTTTATCTAACAGACAATAGAGCACTTATAAAAAAAGAGCCGGTAGAATATATTGTACAGCGTATAACGATAGTCGGGGAACAATTCGAAACAATAAATAAGATAGTAAAAAAAATAGGGCTGCCTGTTACTGCATTGTTTTTGGGAGCTCACCAAAGCCTATTAGAAAAATTAGAGGATTCTTATATGCAAATAATAGCAGTAAATGGAAAAGAAGAATCTTATGAAGAAATTGACATAACAAAAGTATCAGGAGTTACTACTAATTTCTTGCCCTTGCCAATAATTTCATCTACAGGTAGCTCTTTCAAAAAACACATTTATGATGTGTATGAACAATACATTAAAGTTAGGGTACACCAAAAAATACCATACGAAATCATTAGAAAGGATTTTTCAGACTTAACAAACATTGACATTGACAATCATATTAAAGGGTATTTTAATTTTAGTTTTCAAAAAAACAGAGAGATAGAAGAAAACCTTTCAAATCAAAGAACATTAGTTAGTTCTGAAAAATTTCAATGGGATGATTTTTATGGATTAGGACTGGTGTGTGTAGTATTTAAAAATGGAATATCATTACGATTAATATGCCAAAAAAAGATGTACAAAAATAATCAACATAATCTTTGCTTGAGTTCTTTTATAGATCAAATAATTCTTAGACATAACGATTCAATATTCGTGTAACAAACATTTTAAGGGAATCTGCATTTTGTGGATAAAAAATAATATAAAAATAAATTAAAGCTATGATAATAAATCAGTTTAAACTCATCTTTTTGATGTCTTTTATCTCGTACTCAAGTATTTCTCAGATTGAAATAAAAGGAGTCGTAAAAGATATCAATCAACCAGTTTCTTTTGCTAGTGTTGTATTAAAAGATTCAATGAATAATATTAAAACCTATGATATAACTGATGAAAATGGAGCTTATACTTTAGAAACAGATAAAGGGACGTATATTCTGGAGGTAAGTATTCTTGGTTATAAAGAATTAAAAACACAAGTTGTTTTTGAAAATACCCAAACTCTTGATGATTTATTACTAGAACGATCAACAGAAAATTTAGATGAGGTAGTAATTAAAAATAAAAAGAGATTGATCGAGCGTAAACCAGATAGATTAGTATTTAATGTAGAAAATAGTATAGCAGCTAGTGGAGGCAATGCTTTAGATGCCCTTCGTGTTGCCCCTGGAGTTAATGTAGAAAATGATGCAATTAGTATGTTGGGGAGAGGAGCATCTAGAGTTATGATAGATGGTCGTATTTTGCAATTATCAGGACAAGAGTTAGTGAATTTTTTAAGCTCTATTGTATCCTCAGACATTAAAAAAATAGAAATTATCACAAATCCACCTGCAAAATATGAAGCAGCAGGAAGCGGTGGGCTAATTAATATAATCTATAAAAAAGGAATTGGAAACTCTTGGAAAAACTCAACTACAGTAGCTTATAATCAAAATACATATAACTTTTTTAATTTGACAAATAATTTTTTGTACAGTAAAGAGAAAGTTAAATTAAGCATGAGTGTCAATGGAAATGCTGGAGCAATAAGAGAAACTGAAGATTTTGTCACAAAATATCCAAATGGCCCATGGGATGCCAGAATAAATGGGAAACAACAAAAAGATAATTTATCAGGTCGTTTTTCGTTGGATTACGATATTTCAAAAATGACATCTATTGGAGCTCAGTATTTAGGTAGCTTTGACAGACCAGATAGAAAAGATAAAATCGTAAGTAATATCTTTAGTGCGACTAATAAACTGGATTCTATATTTGATAGTTCAGGTAAAAATTATAGTGAGATAAATAGTCATTTATACAATGTACATTTAATATCAAAAATAGATACTTTAGGTAGAAGTATTTCATTAGATTTCGATTATTTCGATTACGATAATAAATTAAAAAGGGATTATATTGTTAATACATTATCACCAAATAATGATTTTTTGAATATAAACCAAGCAGCTATCAACTCTTCTAATCAAGCGATTGATAATTTTAGTGGAAAAATAGATGTGGAACACCCTTTTAAATTGATAAATCTATCGTATGGAGCTAAATTAAGTTTTATAAGAACAGTAAATGATCTTGTAAGCCTTAACACAATTACTGGTACTCCAGTATTTGATCCAATACTATCTAACGAGTTTGAATATAAAGAGGATGTGCAGGCCTTGTATTTAAACGCTTCAAAAGAAATAAAAAGAAAATGGAGAATGCAAGCAGGTCTAAGAGTAGAAAACACGATTATCGAAGGATTTTCTAAAACTTTAAATCAAACCAATAAAAGTGATTATTTAAAGTTTTTTCCAACATTTTATATTGCTTATCAAAAAAATGAAAACAATAATTTTTCTTTTAATTATGGAAAAAGAATCAAAAGACCTGGTTTTAGAATTTTAAACCCATTTAGAACATATACAAATAGTAGTACTTATTCAGAAGGGAATCCTTTTATACAACCTTCTTTTATTGATAATTTCGAGTTTAATTATACCTATAAAGAGGTATTAACCACAAATATTTTCTTTAATACAACATCTGATGGTTTTGGAACAGTTTTTACAGCAGACAAAGAAAACAATATACAAGCCGTGATTAGACGTAATTACTATACTGGGTATCAAGTGGGGATAGGTGAAATTTATTCGTTTAATAAAATTTCATGGTGGGAAAGTCAAAATCAAGTATTTTTAATACGATACGAATCAGACTTTGATAAAGATCTGGATGCAAAGCCAAAAAATGGATTTCAGTTGTATTTAGATACTTATAATACATTTTCCTTAAGTCAATCTACCAAATTACAAGTGGACTTTTTTTATAGTTCACCCTACAAAGATAAATTATTAGATTACGGAGAAAGGTATGGTTTGGATATGGGAATAAAACAAGGTTTTCTTAAAAATGACCTACAATTATCAGTGTATATTAAAGACATATTCGATACAGGAAGTATGAATGATATAGTTTCTGAAGTTGATGGAGTAGAAGTAAACTACTCAAGTAATTACAGCAGAAGATCCCTTAGACTCTCATTATCATATAATTTTGGAAATAAAAAGATAAGAGTTAGGGATAGAAAATTCGGGAGTGATGAAGAGAGAAAAAGAACAGATCAATAAAAGCAATTTTAAAAAATGATATTACAAAATAAAATTCAGCTGTTTTTATTGCATTTTGCAGGCGGTAGCTGTTATTCTTTTGATTTTTTAAGAAGCTATATCAATGCAGATATAGATTTTATACCTCTTGAAATACCAGGTAGAGGTAAAAGGTTTAAAGAAAGCGCCCTTAAAGACAAAAACGAAGCAATACAAGACTATGTACATCAAATAAAGTCGTTAAGAAATGATCAGCCGTATGTAATTTATGGGCACAGTATGGGAGCTACACTTGCATTATCTGTAGCTAACGAAATGCAAAAAAAAGGGGATCTGCCATTACATCTGATTGTTTCAGGAAATCCTGGACCGGGGATAAAAGAACCAGGCTCGAAGAGAAAAAGATACCTGATGAATGATGTAGATTTTAAAAATGAATTGAGAAAATTAGGGGGAGTTCCTGAAGAAGTTTTAGAATCTGAGGATCTGTATGGCTTTTTTGGACCGATTATGCGAGCAGATTTTGAAATTCTGGAAAAGGATAATTTTTCTGAAGAAGGAATTAAAATTGAGACACCTATTCTTGCATTAATGGGATCTGAAGAAGAGCAGGAAGATAAAATTAATAACTGGAAAAATTTTACTTCCAATAGTTTTGCTTCACAGATTTTTAAAGGAAACCACTTTTTTATTCATGAGTATCCCAAAGAATTAGCGCAGATCATTGTAGACAGATGTCCTGTAGCTATTGCACCTTAATATTTTCGGTTATGCATTTCTTTACATACAGGACGCTTAGTAGTTGTAAATGGTAATAATCGTTGTAGCATAGCCAAAGAAATTACATAGAGAGCAGTAAGAAATATACCACCAAAAAACACTAAATGCAAAAGTCAAAAGTGCAATAAGTATAGTTAACTATATCAACCCATAACAACAACAGCTAAAATTTAGGGTCTAAAAAGACAAAATCACAGGATAGATAGCAAAAAACAGGGGTACACTATCTTTTTTGGTAAGCTGTATCCCTAAAAAGACAGGATGGATAGCAAAAAAGACAGGCTCTACCCCAAAATTTGTAAGATGGATAGCAAAGTTACCTGTCGCTCCCGGTAATGTAGTGGGTACACTCACTAATTTACATAGGTGTACTGACAAAATTACCTGCTCCTCCCGGTTTTGAAGTACCCCACCCTTCCAAAGTAAGTGGGTAAACTGACAAAGTTACCGCAAGCTTTAACAGTTATAGTACCCGGGGGTACTAACGAAGTGGGTAGGGGTACTTGCCAAGTGGGTAGTGCCTAAAATTATAAAGTTAGAAGTACTAAATGAGAACCTTAAAGAAGAACACCCGTCTTATCATTTTGGATAAGTTCTAAAAAGGATATGTTTAGTAAACCTTCAAGGTTTGCGAAACCTTGAAGGTTTGGGAAACCTTGAAGGTTTGTGTCGAAAGCATAACGGTTTTTGAGTAAACAATCAACTTTGGGTGCCAAAATGGATGATAATCGATTAAATAATTAGTAGTTCAGTTGTTTTGTAGAACAAAGCTGTCATTTTAATAGTATAACCAAACACTTCTTGTATTAAAAACCTCTGTAACGGTTTATGAACAAATAACCTTACTACTCTGGTAAAATTAAAAACTAACCTGAGTTCGATGTAAGAAAATTTACGTCAGTCAGAGTGATTTTTGATAGAAAATTGTATCGAAGACAAGTAAATTTTCAAGCAAAAGCCTTGTCATCTTGAGCTTGTCGAAAGAGCGATACAATTTTTCTCCGTTGCACTATGAAAAATCACTCAATTTGACGTCTTTTTAAAACTAAGTCCTTACGTCGAACTCACGTTAAACTATATCGAAATTCTGTTATGTATCAAAATAATACATTTCATACAGCTTACCATAACAAATCCGGTACAATGAAATTACATACCTATAAAAATATTTTTATAATACTATAAAAACACACCATCATTATGTTAAAATTAAAATTAAAAGACATCGTTCTTTTATTACTATATGCGATACCAAACACCATATTAAGTTTTGGTATCATATATATAATAAACAATGTTCTTGCAGGTAATGAAGCTTTTTTAAAAGATTATATGATTATTGTCTTTTTATCTGCTGTAGTGTATACATATCTGTTAAATATCGTATTCCAGAAAGGGCTCAATAAATACGCATTTAAGATATTATACGAAAATGAAAAGAATCTATTCAATCAAATTTTAAGAGCACCTTTACTAACCTTAGAAAAATTTGGAAGTCAGCGTTTCTATACCGCAATGGAAGATTTGCGCCTGTTTTCAAGTTTACCATATACAGTAACCCATACAGTAAGCTCTTTATTGATGTTATTACTAGGAGTAGTTTATATGTTTACCCTATCTACAGTTTCGGCAATAGTAATTGTTGTTTTAATTGTTTTAGTAGCAGTGTGTTATTTTATAGTCATGAATTCGATGTCTAAAGAAGTATCTGTGCTAAGAGGATATAACGAGCATTATTATAACTATGTCGAAGATTTGATTAATGGTTTTAAAGAATTAAAAATTAGTACGTCCAGAAGAAAAAATATAATGCAAAAACACTTAGGGCCAAATCGAGATCAGTCTGAAGGTCTGGATTTTAAGATAAATTATGTGTTTTTGTCCATCAATATGATTAGCCAATATGGGTTATATGCAGTAATAGCAGCTATTTTATTTGGGTTACCTGCTCTGGGTTTGTTAGACAGAGAAGGGGTGATCGCCTATGTAGTAGTAATACTTTTTATATCTGGTCCTATAAATAATTTGATAAACTTACAACAACTGTATACCAGATTTATGGTTTCTAACAAGAGGATAAAAAACTTTATGAAAGATTTCCAGATAGAAGAGGAGAGCACAAACCTTGTACAAAATGCAAACTATCAATTTCAGTCCCTAAATTTCAAAGATGTTTATTTTGACTATAAAAGTGAAAATCAAGAAAAGTCATTTAAGTTAGGACCGGTTAATCTTGAGATTAACAAAGGAGAAGTATTGTTCATCGTTGGGGGTAATGGATCAGGTAAAAGTACTTTTATTAATATCTTAACAGGATTGTATGAGCCAACTAGTGGTGATATTATTTTAAATAAAGATCCAAAAGCAAGCATAAAAGAAAACTTGCAAGACTCGATGACAGCCATTTTTACAAACAACCACATTTTTTCTCACAATTATGATGATTACTCTTTAGAAAATAATGAAGAGTATATGAGATTGTTAAAAATGATGCAACTGGAAGGGGTAGTTACAGATGATAAAGAAGAATCTGCAAGAAGAAATTTTTCTAAAGGACAAAGCAAAAGGATGTCCATGATTTTTGCACTTCTGGAAAAGAAACCAATCTTGGTTTTAGACGAGTGGGCAGCAGATCAGGATCCGCATTTTAGAAAATACTTTTATGAAGAATTGATCCCGCGATTAAAGGAGCAAGGAAAGACCATTATAGCCGTAACCCATGATGATGCTTATTTTAAGCATGCAGATCGAATAATCAAATTCGATTACGGAAAAATTGTAAAAGACGTAGTTGCAAATAATGAAGAAGAACTGGTTGAAAATTTTTGGGCTTAAACCCATTTTATCAATGTCGTTAAATTAAGGATTTAAACTATTGATTTAAAATTTGTTAATGGTGGATTCTTGCCTGCATCGAAATGACAAAATAACCAAAACACAATGCTTTTTGCTTGTCATTCCAGCGTAGGCTGGAATCCATGATGGAAGTAAAGAAGTATTTTGTTTTTACAGATGTTTAATCCTCAAAAAGATACAACTTAACTAAACGACATTGATAAAGCGGGTTAAACATCAGTAAAATACGTATCGTATAAAACTCTCTAATACTAGGAGAGAATATTCACTAACCTTAAAGAATACATGGATATGAAATTGACACTTCCACAACAAGATGTCTATTTTGAGCAATTGTTATACCCTAACGATCCTATTTATAATATAGGTGCCAAGATAGCAATCGAAGGTAATATGATATATGAAACACTCAATAAAGCATATATAATGCTTATTGATCAACATGATGCATACAGAAGTATTGTTATAGAAAACCAAGAAGATGTACAAATTGAAATGTTACCAAATCATGATTCTTCTTTAGGCTTTGTTGATTTTTCTAAGGAAATTGATGCAGATAAAAAAGCAAATATGTATATGCAGGAAACCTTTAAGGAACCGTTTAACTTAAAGACGAAACAAGTATTACATCGATTTACTTTAATAAAAGTATCCGGGGAGTATTACTATCTGTTTTCAATGTATCATCATATTATTACAGACGGTTGGGGTACATCCCTGATGTTTCAAAGATTAGTAGCTAATTATAATGAACTTACCAGATTTGGAGAAGTAAATACCCAATATCCATACAGCTATAATAATTTTGTTTTAGAAGACGAAATCTATTATAAATCAGAGTCTTTTATAAAGGATAAAGCATATTGGGTCGAAAAATATAAAAACCTGCCAGAGCGTTTATTTGAAAAGATAAAGGAAACAGAGACTGTAAACAAAAGTGATCGTAAAGAACTTATAATTAAAAGATCGGTATATAATCAACTTTCGGGTATTGCAACAAACTGTAATAGTTCTACTTTTCATATAATACTTGCTGTTTTATACCTTTATTTTGGGCGTAAGTATCAAAATGATGATTTTGCAATAGGGCTTCCCGTATTAAACAGAAGTAAATCTGTTTTTAAAAAAACAGTAGGGCTTTTTATGGGAGTTTCAGCTCTGCGTATTAACCTTGACTTTGAAGATACTTTTGAAAAACTGGTGTATACCATAAAACAGCAATTGCGACAGGATTACAGATATCAACGTTTCCCTTTAGGAAAACTAATAAAAGAATTAGACCTTTTTAGAGAAAAAGACAGGCTTTTTAATATCACGTTATCCTATGAGAAACAAAATTATGCAGATCATTTTGAAAATACAAAAACTAGCGTAATCCCATTAACACACCAATCAGAACGGGTAGCATTGGCTGTATATATAAGGGAATTTGATGATAAGGAAGATGTAAAAATTGATTTTGATTACAATATTAATTATTTTGAAGAAAGTGAGATTACCCGGGTAGTGTCACATTTTGAAAAACTTATTTCTAATGTATGTGTTGATAGTAAGAAAAAACTAACAGAATACCAATATATAACCAAACAAGAACAAACAAGGTTGTTATATGATTTTAACCAAACAAGTTTTGGTTATCCAAAAGAAGCTACGTTACTGGATTTTTTTAATAAGCAAGTAAAAGAAAAATCCGATAAAACAGCGGTAAAAGATGATAACACCACCTACTCCTATAAAGAGCTGGATATAGTATCTAATAATATAGCAGAGTATTTACATCAAAATTTTGACAATAAAGATAGATCTCCCATTGCTGTTTTAATGGATCGTTCTGCAAATCTGGTTGCAATATTATTAGGGATATTCAAATCAGGAAGAGCATATATCCCCTTAGATCCGGGTTTTCCAAAAGAGCGACTAAATTATATAATAGAGCATAGTGAAGTAGGCTGTATTATTGGAGCAAAAGAATGCAAAGCACTCATAACCTCCAAGGCGCAATTCGTAGACGTAAACTCTGCGTTATATGCCGATAACAAAATTTCTTTAAGAAACAGCTTAAATATAAGCTCTACAGGTACTGCATATATAATTTACACATCAGGATCCACAGGCAACCCCAAAGGCGTTGCAATCCAACACCAATCCCTGTTAAATTTTTTATTAAGTATACAGCAACAACCAAAGATGGACAGTAAGGATGTATTGTTCTCTGTAACCACACAATCTTTTGATATTTCCATATTAGAGTTTTTTGCTCCCTTAATATCAGGAGCTACATTGTATATAGCAGATACAAATACAGTAACAGATCCCTTTGCTTTAATAAAAAAGTTACAACAAATACAACCAACCATATTACAGGCAACCCCTAGCTTTTACCAAATGTTGTATACTATTGGGTGGAGTGGAGACTCAAAATTAAAAGTTCTATGCGGAGGAGATCTTTTAAGTGAATCCTTAGCAGAAAAATTAATAAATACTTGTGCCGAAGTATGGAATATGTATGGTCCTACCGAAACAACAATTTGGTCTGGTTGCAAACAAATAACAAAACCAAAAGAAGCCTCAAACATAGGAAAACCAATACATAACACAAAGTTTTATATTCTGGATAAGTATAAGAAGTTGTTACCTGTAGGAACTGCCGGAACTATTTATATCGCAGGAGATGGATTAGCAAAAGGATACTTTAAAAATGAAGAGCTAACATCGGTTAAGTTTACAGAAAACCCTTTTGAAGAAGGACAAAAAATGTACGATACAGGGGATATTGGCAAATGGAATAGGGAAGGCGAAATAGAGTTTTTGGGGCGTAATGATAACCAGGTTAAAATTAGAGGATATCGTATCGAGTTAGGAGAGATAGAAACAAAGCTTAACCAATTAAGTTCTGTCAAGAACTCTGTTGTTGTTGCAAAAAAAGGAGACCAACAAGAAGCAGTTTTAATTGCTTATATAATCTTTAAGGAAGCAAATATAGATTCAACAGAAATCATAAACAAGTTGCGTAAAGAGCTTCCTGAGTATATGATACCACATACGATTATACCACTAGAAAGTTTTCCGCTTACACCAAATAAAAAGGTAGACAGAAAATCACTGTCCCTAAGAAAAATAGAAATAGAGCAAAAACAACAGGTACCAGATCAACTACCAACAACAGACCTGGAAATTAAACTTAGTAAATACTATCAGGAAGTTCTGGAGTTACAAAAGCCAGTAAATGTAACAGAAAGTTTTTTTGAATTGGGAGGACATTCCTTAAATGCAGTAAAACTTATTAGTCGTATTGAAGAATATCTAAATTATAGAGTTTCGTTAAGGACAATTTTTGACTTTCCTACTATAAAAACGCTGTCAAAATACTTGCAAAACGAAAAAAAACAAGAATATAGTTCGATACAACCAGTAGAGAAAAAAAGTTTTTATAGCGTTTTATCCTCTCAATATTCTATTTGGTTAGCTTCTCAAGAAAGAAAAAGATCTATAGCATATAACATGTCTGAAGCATTTACAATAAATGGAGATATAGACGAATCATTATTAGAAAAAGCCTTTCAAAAGGTGGTGAAGAAATATGAAATACTGAGAACCAATTTTATGGAAATTAATGGGGTTCCTTATCAAAAAGTTAATCCTAAAAATACCGTTTCTTTTAAAATAGATACATTTCTTATAGAAAATGATACACAACAAAGACCTGAAGATTATATAGATCAAGAATTTGATTTAGAAAATCAGTTACTATTGCGGGTCGGAATATTTCAAAAAACCAATGGAGATAAGATACTACTGTTTGTTACACATCATATCATAATGGATGGATGGTCTTTAGAGATTTTAATAAAAGAAGTACTGGCTAACTACGCATCTTTAAATACTAAGCCAACCCTGGAGGAACAAACACTGCGCTTTCAATTTAAAGACTATACAGAATGGCAAGAAAAAGCAAAGAAAAGAAGTGAAAAAGTAAATTATCAATTCTGGCAACAGTATCTGTCTGGTTACGAATGGAAAAATTTGATTCAATTTGATCAAGATCCTTGGATAGAAAATTATACGGCAGCTTTTAAGGTTTTTGATTTAGAAGCAGAAACCCTTGAAAAATTAAATGAAATTACAGTAAAACAAAAAATAACATTACATACACTTCTGGTTTCTGTATTTAATGTATTGGTTTATAAGATGCAAGGTCACAAAGATATTTGTTTGGCAACAATAAACTCGGGGCGACAATTTCCCGATTTACATTCTCAAATAGGAATGTTTGCAAAAACATTACCATTGCGATCCAAAATAAATCCGGATCAATCATTTTCAAAATATCTGGAAAACGTACAGTTAGATTTATTGGCTTTAGATATACATCAGGATATCCCGGATACTATTAATGATAATCTGCGATTAGAAGCATTACTGGTTTTACAAAACCCAACATTTAGTTATAATCAAATAGATGTTAATGAAAATCTAAGCTTAAAATCTAGCCCCATAGATTCTAAATATAGCAGACTGCCATTACTGATTAATTTTTCTGTACAAAAACAACAATTAGAAGGAAGGATTCAATATGATACCGATAAATATGAAAAAGAAACCATTGAGATTTTAGTTTTAAAATACAAAAAAGTCATAGAACAAATCATAAACAATATCAATATTCCAATAAATAGTATAGACACAGACTTAGAATTTGAAAAAGAAAAAATTATAGAAATAGACTTTAGTTTTTAAACTAATGTCGTTTAGTTCAACTTTTAGTTGTCAATCTGAGCCTGTCGAAGATATTATAAAATGTAAATTAAAAAGCACTCAGATATGCTTA
Source organism: Aquimarina sp. (assembly GCF_977115655.1). Lineage (NCBI taxonomy): Bacteria > Pseudomonadati > Bacteroidota > Flavobacteriia > Flavobacteriales > Flavobacteriaceae > Aquimarina > Aquimarina sp. The sequence continues at coordinate 5,959 of NZ_CDSBKO010000032.1, read as the reverse complement.
GTGTAACAAGGGTTTTTAATATCTCCTTAAATAAACGATATCGGTTTTTAAACCTAAATAACAACATCAAAAATAGTCGCACAATCATGAAATTTTATAACAAAATGAAATATATATCAATACTGTTAATCACTTTATTTTGCCACAATGTAAAAGCGCAGAATATAAAATTTGAAAAAGCAGAATCTTTTTATCCAAATTCAGAAAGCCTGAAACAAGAAAATATAGTGTGGGGACATCTTATTGTGCCCGAGGATTGGAAAGATTTTGGAAGCAATAAAATTAAAGTAGCTGTTGCGGTATTTAAAAACTCATCAAATAAGCCTGATGCAAATGCAGTAGTTTTTATTCAGGGTGGCCCCGGAGCTAGTGGAATTCAAAATATTAGATCATGGCGCGACCATCCATTACGAAAAAAAAATGATATAGTATTACTAGATGTAAGAGGAACAGGGTTTTCAGAACCAAGACTATGTCCCGATTTAGGAGATAAATTCTTAGAAATTTTAGCAAAAAACCAATCCAAGGAAGAAGATGAAAAACAAAAAACAATTGCAGCATTATCCTGCAAACAAGACCTTATTAATAAAGGAATAGATATAGAAGCATATAACAGTCTGTCTATATCAAAGGATATAAACGCTTTAAAAAAGCAATTAGGGTATAAGAATTGGAATGTTTACGGAGTATCTTACGGGACTTATGTTGCACAAGTATATGCAAGTATATTTCCTGAGGATATAAAAACACTAGTATTAGATTCATCTGTCTCAGACATTACTACTTATTATAGTAAAAATACCAGCAACTATATAACCAGTCTATCTAAAGTATTTGAAAAATGTAAAAATGATCCAGAATGTAATAGTAGTTATCCGGAGCTGGAAAAGGTGTATTATGAAACAATAGCAAATTTAGAAAAAGATCCTGTTACGGTTTCTGTAGACAAAAAGTTAATAAAAGCAGGAGAGTTTACTTATAATTCTGAAGATTTTAAAGTAGCCATTCAACAAGCACTATATAACAAGCAGCTTGTTGAAATAATACCATTGCTAATTTATCAATTTCAGAAAAAAAACAAAAACGCTTTAGGTAATTTGGTAAGCGCATTCTCCAATCTTCTTGGTATGGATTACGGAGTGTATTATTGTGTGAGTTGTAATGAAGTTCTGCCAAATAACAATATTTCAGAATATCAAAAAGATGTATCCAAATATGAAAAAATAAAAGGAGGAGTGTCCTTTTATAAATCCGATTTTAGAGTATGCGATCAATGGAATCTAAATCGTAAAGACTCTATTCAAAAATTCGATCTTTCAAGACTAACAGAGCTGTCTTTTCCAGTATTAGTATTTGCAGGAGAGTATGATCCAATTACACCATCGGATAATGGCAAAGAAGTAGCTAAAAGATTTAAAAATGCTTATGTAATAAATGGATATACGTATGGGCATGTTCCAAGTTTTACAAAAATAGGGGATCAAGTAGTGTATTCATTTGTAAATGATCCTTTTCAGAAACCAAATTTTAAAGCTTATGAAAGTGCCAAAAAAGTTAGTTTCGTTAATAATATTGCACTCAATGCAGGAGTTGCCAAAGTAGGGAATAGCCTTAACCAGTTTGATCCTGTTTTTATGGCCCCTTTATTCATCGCATTAATTGTTATGATTGTTTTTGTATTTGCTCATGTAATAAAATTGGTAAAAAGAAAATACAATACAAATCCTGATAAAATTATAAGAAGTTTTAGTATCATAACCTCTATTGCAGGGATTATAGGTCTAATTAGTCTCGTTTTGGCGTTGATTAATGTTTCAGATAATAACTACTTTGTTTTAGCTTTTGGGCTAACCAATAATTTTAGTTACGTATTTACCCTAATAATTATCTTTGTTATATTACTGGTACTTACGATACTCTATTTTATTATTAGATTAAGAAAAATAAATGACAGGAGCATTGTTTTTTCTGTGCTATTCTCCAATATTTTACTGGTTACCTATATGTTCTATTGGGGGATTATCTAGCCTTTGTTTATTTAATGCTTTATAGTCCTATTAACAAATAATAAATAATAATAATAATAATGGAAAAAGTAGTTGAAAAAAAACAGGTAAATAAAAACGTGGTTTTGCCCAAAAAAATAGAGGTATGGGATAGTAATAATATATATAAGATTCCATCAAGATTAGTGATAAAAGAAGGGGAGTTGCCAGATGTATTAAAAGGTTTTGATTACCCCATAAGTTCCAGGCCTATAGTTATCCATAAAGATTTGGTAATAGATCTAAATAAAATAAGTACAACTATATCGACCCTGTTACAACAAATACCATCATTGTATTTTGAGGATGATATTAAAAAAGTAGCAGATTTTTATTTTAAAGGAGATGAAATGATCGCTCAATTCTCTTTAATGTGCAACAGTAAAAATGTAGAAACAAGCTCTCGTTTAGATTTGGTACTTACAGAAAAAGGATTTAAAGTTTTAGAAGTAAATATGGGATCCTCTATAGGAGGAATAGAATTTGAAAATTTTGAACCTCTAATTAGAAAAATGCACCCGGAGTTAATAGATCCCCCAAATAAAGGCTCTTATACATCTGTCCCAACACAATCCCTCTATATTAAATTTATTATAGATAAGATAGAACAATATGTCACAGGATATAAAGACGAAATAAATATATTTTTCCCGATAGGAAAATATCAAAAAGACCAAGGAGAAGAGGATAGATCCTTTTTTAATAGTCTGTTGAATAAAGAATTAAAAAAGCATAATAAAAAAGGGAATGTATTTTCTGGCAATATATCAGAACTAAAATTCAGCAATGGTCAGTTGTATTTTAATAATAAAATTATCCATTCGGTTTTAATACTGGATTATTCACTTAAAGATGTTTCTCCAGATCTTTTGCGAGCCTTTATGATGGATAAAGTATACTTTCCGGATCATTTGGGGACACCTTTATTAGGAGATAAAAGAAATCTGGCATTGTTAAGAAAGTTGGCAATAGATAAAAAATTTGAACCCGTTTATAATGATATGATCTTAGATTATATTCCGTGGACAGAAATTGTAGAAGAAAGCAGAGTGATCTATGAAGGTGAAGAATATAATATGATCGAATTATTACAAAAAAAGAAAGACCATTTTGTAATAAAAATAGCAAACGGGCTTCAGGGTAAAGATGTATATGTAGGTAAGTTTTTGACCAGAGATGCTTGGAATGAAACTATTAAAAATGCGTTAGAAAATAAAATATTTATAGCTCAGGAATTTAGTGACTCTATAGACATACAAGCTCCGGATATAGCCAATCAATGGAAGCCACATAAGCTTGTTTGGGGAGCATTTGGTTTTGGGAATACTTATGGAGGAGTTTGGGTAAGAATGTCTCCTGCAAAAACAGACACAGGAGTTATCAACTCTGCTACTGGAGCTGTTGAAGCTATTGTTTATGAACGTAATATGTAATTATATCTACACTATAATAGCTTTTCAAGTCTTTTAAAAATAACCTTTTATTTTAATTAAAATGGAAAAATTGTTAACGGTTTGTGCCAAAAATACAATCCTGTCAGATATGTATGAAGATTTTGTAGCAGATAGCTCCAAAAAAATACCAGCATGTATAGATACTTTAGAAAATGATGTCCCCCTTGTATTTAAAAACTATGAATACCCGGTAAGCTCGTGGCCAGTTATAATTAATACAAAAACCGCAAATAGATTAAGTGAGTTAAGTATAAAGTTACCAGAGTTACTTTACCAGGTTTTGGCACTATATTTTAAGAATGATATTAAAAAAATAGCAGATTTTTACTTTAAGGGCAATGAAATGATTGCAGAGTTTGCTTTAATGTGTAATAACAAACAAGTAGATGTAGGATGTCGCTTAGATTTAACCTATACCAATGAAGGGTTTAAAATTTTAGAAGTTAATATGGGGTCTTCTATAGGTGGATGGCAAGTTCAGAGTTTTGAATCTATAATCAGAAAGTCACACCCTTTGTTGTCCGATATGGATAATAATTTTAAATCTCAAAATACTCAATTAATCTATATTGAATTTCTGGTAGATAAAATAGTGGAGGACGTACCATCTGTTACTAAAGAAATTAATGTATTTGTAAGCTTAAAAAATACATTGAGTGATGACCTGAAAAAAGACGGGATTGCTTTTTTTAATGATTTATTACAAGCCGAATTACAAAAAAGAGGACTAAAAGGAGGAGCTTGCTCCGGGGATATCACTTCTCTTAAATTGGTCAATGAAAAACTTACTTTAGGAACTAAAGAAATACATAGTGTTTTGTTTTTTAGCTTAGATAGCACTCAAGAAGTTCCTAGGGATGTTTTTAGGGCATTTATAATGGATAAAATTTATTTTCCGGATCATTTAGGAGTATCAATTTTGAGAGATAAAAAAAATCTTGCATTATTAAGGGAACTTGCAGAAAATCAAAAATTTTCTACAGAGGATAATAAATTAATACTAGAAAGTATTCCCTGGACCTCGATAATAAAAGATAGTTTAACTACATATAAAAATGAAGAATATAGCCTTTTGGATTTATTAAAAGAAAGAAAAGATCAATTTGTAATTAAGGCAGCAAACGGCTCTCAAGGAGAAGATGTCTTTATAGGTAAATTTTCAAGTGAGACAAAATGGAATCAAATCATACATAATGCATTAGAAAAAAATAATTTTATAGCACAAGAGTTTAGTGATTCAATAAGCTTTTTGGCACCAGATGTATCTAATGAATGGACACCCCACAAATTAATTTGGGGCTCTTTTGGCTTTGGAAAAAGATATGGTGGTGTTTGGGTTCGAATGTCTGCGGTAAAAACAGATATAGGAGTCATAAATTCTGCTACCGGAGCAGTAGAAGCAATTGTTTATGAAAACACATCCTCATTTAATTCCTTGTTAAATATCTAATTTGAAGATACTTGCTGTATAGCAAAATGTGCTGTCTAAAGCATACCTCGTGAGCTTGCTCTGGGGGCGTTGATTTAACTAATAATTCAAAAAAATGACTCAAATACTTTATACCTATATAAGTGAGGAGCATCATTCATATCTGCTAAAAAAGGTAGCTCCTAAGTTTTCTTATGATTTTCAAAAGAAAATTTTAAAGTACAGGCGATGGCAAGATGCTCAATTGTCCCTGCTGGGACGTATGCTCTTATGGAGTAGTTTAAAAAAATTAAGCAAAGACCTTTGTATAGAAGATGTACGCTATAACTCATATAAAAAACCATACTTTGAAAATGAAAATATCAAATTCAATATATCACATTCAGGAAATATGGTTGTATGTGTAACAACAGAAAACAGCGAAATAGGAGTAGATGTAGAATTTTTGCAAGATATTAATATAGAAGATTTTAAGGCTCAGATGACACCATTAGAGTGGCAGAACATTATTTCTTCAAATAATATTAAGGACGCTTTTTTTAATTATTGGACCCAAAAAGAAGCAGTAATAAAAGCACATGGTATGGGGTTGTCGATCCCATTAAACTCTTTTGAAGTTATAGAAAACAGAACTAAAATCAAAGAAAACAACTTTTTTTTAACCGAAATAGACCTGGATGTTAATTATAAATGTCATTTAGCATCAAGTGATAAAATTAATAACTCTTTGATAGACATAAAAAAAGTAGATTTGGCAATGTCGTTAAGTTAAGAATTTAAACTATGGATTAAAAATTTGTTATACCAATTACACTTTGAATTTACCGTAAAAGAAAATAATGATTTTTTTCTTTTTATGAATTAGAAAATTAAAGCATAGCCTTAGTTACGATTTCATTTTATGATGAAATAGAAAGGAAAAAAGGGTGTTTTATTGCGGTAAATTCAAAGTGTAATTGGTATTAAAATGGTATTCATGGTGGATTCCAGTCCCGTTCTTCATGGGGATGACAAATTGCCGGAATGATAAA
>NZ_CDSBKO010000031.1:0-66645 GCF_977115655.1 Aquimarina sp. | reverse complement strand
TTAAAAAAGTCAAACCCTCGATATTTTAAGTTACACACTTAATGAAACAGTGTCGAATCCCTCTTGGAGGATTTTGATTAAAAAAAAGGACTGTTTTGAAAAGGCAGTCCTTTTTTAATGATATTTTTTTTTAATATATAAAAGAAAATACATAGTACCGCTAATCTCGTATTTTGTACTTTTATCCCAAATTATCTATATAGTCAGCTTGAAATAAAAAGGTATTTGGGGGCAAGCTTTCTGGATCAAAATTATCAAAAAAAATTAATGGGAGTAGTAGTTAATCAAACCATACGAAATATTATTATCACTTGCCTTGGATTTGGTATAGGTGCTATAAATACGTTGTTTTTGTTTACCTATTTTATGGATAAAGAACATTATGGGTTGATATCTTATCTTATGACAGCCTCTAATTTAATTTGGCCATTAATGGCGTTTGGGGTGCAAAATACTTTAGTAAAGTTTTTTTCGTCTTATTCAAATAAAGAACAACAGGATAGGTTTTTAACCCTCATGCTTATTAGTCCGTTATTGGTAGCATTAGTTTTAGGGGCAATAGGAACTATATTTTATAATACGATTCTAAGCTTTTTTGAAGAGAAAAATACGATAGTACAGCCCTATATTTGGACTATCTATATTCTGGCATTTGCAGCATCCTATTTTGAAGTATTTTTTGCTTGGTCTAAGGTGAAATTAAAAAGTGTTTTTGGGAATATAATAAAAGAGTTGTTCTTAAGAATTTGTATAAGTATACTTTTGTTTTTGGTGTATTTTGAAACCTTAACAATTCCTCAATTTATTTATTCTCTGGTTATTGCTTATTTAGTAAGAACTCTAATCATGAAAATATATGCCCTTGGACTTCATCGATTTACACCACGTTTTTCGTTACCAGATAATTATATTTCTGTATTCAAATATTCTGGATTAATATTGATTGCAGGATCTGTAGCAAGTTTGTTAATCGATATAGATAAGGCAATGATCGAAAGATATTTACCTATAGAGAATTTGGCAGATTATCAATTATGTGCTTTTATAGCAATAGTAATCTCTATTCCATCCAGGGCAATGCATCAAATTACCTACCCGTTAACAGCTAAGTTAATTAATGAAAAAGCTAAAGGGGAGCTAAAAGATTTGTACCAAAAAAGCTCTTTAAGTCTATTGATAACCAGTGGATTGCTTTTTATTTTGATAGTGTGTAATGTGAATCAATTATATGAAATTATACCAAAAAATTATAACTTGTTTATTTGGGTTATAATTTTGATAGGAAGTGCAAAATTATTTGATAACCTTTTAGGAAACAATAATTCTATTTTATACAGTTCAGACTATTACAGAATGATATTATATGTTGGAGTAGGGATGGTAGTTCTTACTGTTGTTTTAAACATGTTTTGGATTCCTGCTTATGGTATTACTGGTGCTGCAATAGCAACTTTTATAGCAGTCTTTTGTTATAATTTGGTAAAATTATGGATAGTATATACTAAATTTAAGATGCATCCTTTTTCAAAGAAAACCTTTTTAGCTATTTTATTAATTATAAGTATAACCTTTGGGTTTTATTTTTGGGAGTTACCATTTCATCCTATACTTAATATAGTTAGTAAAAGTATTTTGATAAGTATGGTGTATGTATTTATTTTTTATGCTCTTAAAGTATCTGCAGATATTAATAATCTTATAAAGAAAATCCCCCGAGGTGCCTAAGCATTCAACTCTGAGGGATTTTCTAAACTAACCAACCAAAAAGATAAATATCTTTATATTTTTTAATTTCTACTTCTGCTACGAGACCCGGATTCGTTAGATCTTGATGCTCTGCTAGTAGTGTTTCTTTGTGTATTTGCAGCAACTCTGGAGTTTGTTCTACCTCTGCTATTATATTGACTGGTATTAGAACGGTTTGTTACATTTCCAGAATTATTTCTACTCGAATTTCTTTGTCTTTGTACTTGATTTGTTCTAGCAGCAGGTTTTTGTATTCTGCTGTTGTTTTGACCAGATCTACTTGCAACAGTACTTCTATTTCTTTGGGTACTTTGTACTCTTTGTTTGGAAGGAGCATTATTGTTAGATTGAACTCTCTGTCTGGTTTGTGCATTTTTATTAGTATTTCGTGTTCTGCTATCAGAAGCTACAGAGCGGGTTCTACTATTATTGTTATTCGATCTGTTTCTTTGAGTAGTTTGTGACCTCTGTCTGGTTTGTTCATTGCCAGCAGCAGTACTTCTGGTTCTGTTATTATATGCCATAGAACGCATTCTGCTATCATTGCCATTCGATCTACTTCTTGTAGCTACATTGTTATAATTGCTTCTACTGCGATTAATTTTGCTATAGTTTCTGTCATTTCTTTGGTGCATTGCAGTTCTGTGATCGCGGTTTCTATAACTAAGGTCTCGCGCACTAGATACTCTGTATCCTCTGTTATAACTGTTTACTCTACTATATGGTCTGTAGTAATCCCGACTTCTGTATGGTCTGCTATAATAACCGCTATAGTAATTACTTCTATAGGTAGTATAAGAACATCTGTAAGGCGTATAATATCTTCTATATGGTCTTTCGTATACAATACATCTGGTAACTACAGGTACCGTAAAATATGCATGATATGGTCTGTATTCATAATATCTGTTATATCGGTTAATGTAACCACTACAGTTTAAGAAATTTCCGTAGTTATTATAATGTACATATAATTCGCCAACTCTTGATATACGCCCATAATTGTTATAATTAATATAAACATCTCCTGCTTGTATAATTCTACCGTAATAATCATAAAAGACAGGTACGTCTTCTATCTGTACAACAGCACCATAATCATCATATTGTACATATTCATCATAATTATATCCCGAATTAAAACTTATATTTACTCCCGGAGTATTAACATTAATGTTTACACCTCCTCTTGGTCTATTGATATAAAAATCGAATTGACCATCTGCATATATCGAAAACTCAACGCCACTTTCTGTAAATATGAAAGATTTACTGTTATTATAACGAGTAGACGATTCGGTATTAGTTTCTGAAGCATTAACATGTAAAGATGCTAATAATAAGCCTGTGCATAGTATAACAAATTTTTTCATAATCTGTGGTTTTAAAATAAGAATAGAAATTAATTTTTCATTCTCATTTTAATAATATCAAGCAACGTGCCAAAAAAACAAAACCTTGGTAATCAAGGTTTTGTTTTTTTTTGTAAACTAATTTTTGATATTAATACTGTTAATACTTCAAAAAGTAAACTAAGAAATTATAAGATGTTTTTATGTTTGATAAAACAGCAATAGAATTATTTTGGAAATAAACTCTTATCTATATTAGGAATTATTTTAAGTGCATTTTTATAATATATTTTTTTTAGAACTTCATCATCCAAATCCAAGCCATACATTTTCCAAAAAGCGTGATATCTTTTGTAATACGGAAAATACTCATCATCAGACTCTAAAACTCTAAAATAGGTATAGTATTCTTCTGGATTCCAGGAGTCTTTTCCAAACATTACCCTGTCTTGGTATTTGGTAAGAAAAGTTTTTGCATTTCTTGGTTGCCTTCCTAATTCTGCTATTACAGCACCTATCTCAGTATACATATTGGGCATTTGATCCATAAGTTTTGCCAGTTTAGCAAGATTGTTTCCGTACCATCCTAAATGTGCATTAATAAATTTGGTATTTTTATGTTTTTTAAAAACATTATGTTGTTCCTGTATGATAGTTTCCCAGGATCCGGTTACGTTCGTGTCTCTTTTTCGTCTGGATTTTAATTTAAGTTCGAGCCAACGTTCATTTTTATTATCATGTGCATCCCAAAACGGTTTGGGATCCGCAGAGTGTATTAAAACAGGGATTCCCAGCTCGCCACACTTTTCCCAAATGGGACCAATGCGAGGGTCATCGATTTTAATTCTATTCCCTTTGCTATCTTTATTGTCCATCCCTTGGCTTTTATATATTTTCAAACCATTTGCTCCGGCAGCTACATCTTTTTCAATTTGAGCGACAGTTTTTTCGATCCAGTTGTCTTTATCAATTCCGGTAAGGTCAATATTGGTAAATACAATAAACCTGTTAGGGTAATTGGTTTTTACATTGCTTAAAGACTTGGTAAGATGTTCCTCAGATCCTCTTCCTCTTCCGGATAGGTTTATCATTACAGCCATATTAAGTTTGTCCATTTCTGTGACAACTTCTTGCAGGTTTTGTGTAGGCATATTAAATTGATGATTATGCACATCAATAAAAGGGTATTTAGCTTTTTTAATTTCGACACCAGGCACAATTAGGGTAGAGGGCGGGTCATAATCTTCAAAACTCATTTTTTGAGCTATGGTAGTGGTTGTGATTATTAAAAATACGGCAAGAAGTTTGTTGAAATTCATGTTTTTTAATTGGATATATGTTGCAGAACATAAATATATAATAATCAACTTGTTTTGAAGAAAGGTTAACAACACTTTATAAAATAGAAAATCCCGCTACCAAATATTCCTGATAAGCGGGATTTAAACAACTAACCAAATTTTAATCCACATTGTGGATCTTATTTTCTATAGCTTACCTTCAACAAGGAAAGAGAAAGTTTTTATTCTATATCTTTCGGGATTTCCTCAAGGTAATTGGCTGTTTTAATCATCATCGGATCTTTTTTTTCTTTTTCTGTCTTTATAATCATCATCATCATCATCATCGTCATCATATCTTTGTTTCCAATTCTGGTTGTAGTGAGGATTATGAGCAGTAGCGCATTTATGTGTTCCGCAATATCCACAATCGGTATAATGAACATTGCCTTTAACAAATTTTATTCTTCCATATCGATTATAAAAAACCTGTAAACCTCCTAATTGGTGCACCAATCCATTTCTGTTATATCTTATGGATATAGAGCCAATTCTGCCTACTCTATTGTATCTGTCATAGCCAATATAATTTGGTCCAACCTTTTTTAACCTGCCCCAATGATCATATTGAACAAAACGGTTATATAAGGGTCGATCTCTATAGGTTCCGGGGCTATTATTTACATTACGGTCCCAATTGCTGTGATGTCTATGTTTTCTTAATGTTTTATAATCAATATCCCCATTTGGATACACAAAAAACTGTACGCCTTTTTCAACAAAAGCAATAGGTTGTTGTGCGTGAGAATAGCGTTTTGTAACCCTGTTTTGATGATCCGAGTTGGTTTGGTAGGTTGCTCGTGCAGTTGTTCCTGCTAGTAACAATACTGCAATAAAAAGTATCATTTTTTTCATAACTTACATATTTTGGGTTTATACCTACTCATTAGCTTTTCGGTTTCCGCTATTTGATTACAGATATCTCAAATGGTGTGCCAAAAAATCTTAAAACACAAAGAGATTATGTACAACAAGTTTGCTATTAGGTGTTTTGTGGTTTTGTTTGAAACCTGTTTTTATATAATTTTCTTAAATAAAATCATCATAGTTAGCCTTTAAACCCAAACCAAATACCTGTCTGTAGGTCAAAAACCAAAAAAATAGTCAAAATACTGATAAACAGCACCTTATTTATCTCCTGCACCCTGCAGGAGATCGATGTAAGAGTTGTATTGATCCGCTGCACCCTGCAGGAGATCGATGTAAGAGTTATATTGATCCGCTGCACCCTGCAGGAGATCGATGTAAGAGTTATATTGATCCGCTGCACCCTGCAGGAGATCGATGTAAGAGTTGTATTGATCCGCTGCACCCTGCAGGAGATCGATATAAGAGTTATATTGATGCGCTGCTACTTGCAGGAGATAATAGACCGTTTACAAAAGGGAGGAATTAAATAGGGCTTGATTTTACAGTTTTTCTTTTAAATATTGTGCGGTGTAGGAGTTTGTGATTTTTATTATTTCCTCAGGAGTGCCTTGAGCAATGATATTACCTCCGTTTTTACCACCATCAGGGCCGAGATCAATAACATGATCTGCACATTTTACAAGATCCAGATTATGTTCTATAACAAGAATAGAATGTCCTTTGGCTATTAATTCATTAAAAGACTTGAGTAATTTTTTGATATCATGAAAATGAAGCCCTGTAGTAGGTTCATCAAAAATAAAGAGAGCTTTATCCTTGGTGTTTCCTTTTACTAAAAAAGAAGCAAGTTTAATACGTTGTGCTTCTCCGCCAGAAAGGGTAGAAGAGCTTTGCCCTAATTGCACATATCCAAGACCCACATCTTGCAATGGCTGTAGTTTTTTTTGTATTTTGGTTTGGTTATGTTCTACAAAGAAATCAATAGCGGTATCTATGGTCATAGATAATATGTCATGAATATTTTTATCATGAAAAGTAACTTCTAAAATATCTTTTTTAAAGCGTTTACCTCCACAGGTTTCACATTCCAGATGCACATCTGCCATGAATTGCATTTCGATAGTTACTTCGCCTTCGCCTTTACAGGTTTCGCATCTGCCACCATCTACATTAAACGAAAAGTGTTTTGCTTGATAGTTGCGAATATTGGATAATTTTTGAGCAGCAAACAAACTACGAATATCATCATAAGCTTTTATATAGGTTACAGGATTGGATCGAGAAGATCTGCCAATAGGATTTTGATCTACAAACTCCACATGTTTAATATTGCTATAGTTTCCTTTTAATTCTGTGTATTGCCCTGCTTTTTCACCATATCCTCCTAATTGTTTCAGGATAGCCGGATAGATGATTTTTTTTACTAATGTACTTTTTCCACTACCGGATACGCCGGTTATTGCTGTAAAAACCCCAAGAGGAACGTTTACATTAATATTTTTCAAATTATTTTCTCTTGCTCCTAATATTTCTAAATAATATTTTGATTTTCTTCGGGTTTTAGGAACTTCAATTTTAAGGGTATTATTAAGGTATTTTGCAGTTAGAGAGTCTGCTTTTAAAATTTCTTTAAAAGTACCGGTAGCAACGACATGACCTCCAAAAGTACCTGCTTCGGGGCCTATATCAATAATTTCATCTGCAGCTTTCATGATATCTTCATCGTGTTCTACGACTATTACGGTATTGCCCAAATCCCGTAATGACAAGAGTACTTTAATTAGTTTTTCGGTATCTTTTGGGTGCAATCCTATACTGGGTTCATCTAGGATATACATAGAGCCTACCAGGCTGCTGCCTAACGAAGTGGCTAAATTAATACGTTGTGATTCTCCTCCTGATAGCGTATTGGATTTACGGTTTAGGGTTAAATATTCTAGTCCTACATTTTGTAAAAACTCTAGCCTGCTATTTATTTCTTTAAGAAGTCGTTTCGCAATTATAGTATCGTGTTTATCTAAAGTAAGGTTATTAAAAAAAACTGCTAATTCGTTTAAGGGTTTCTCTACTAAATCGGTTAAGGTTGCTTCTCCTATTTTTATATAATTGGATTCCTTACGTAAACGTTTTCCTTTACAAGTATTACATTTTGTTTTTCCGCGATAGCGAGAAAGCATTACACGATTTTGTATTTTGTATGCTTTTGCTTCTAATTCTTCAAAAAAGCTTGTGATACCTTCAAAATACTCATTCCCTTTCCAGAGTAGTTCTTTGTTAGCATCAGATAACTCAAAATATGGTTTGTGTATAGGGAAATCAAATTTATAAGCATTATTTACCAGTTGGTCCTTATACCAACCCATACTATCTCCTTTCCAAGGAAAAACAGCTCCTTCATACACACTTAAAGCAGTATTTGGAACAACAAGATCTTCGTCAACTCCAATAACATCACCATACCCTTCGCATTTTGGGCAAGCACCATAAGGATTGTTAAAGCTAAATAAATGTACGTTGGGTTCGAGAAAAGAAATTCCGTCTAACTCAAACTTATTACTAAATTGTCTTAAGTTTTCGTTACTTAAAGTTTCTACAAAGCAAGTTCCTTTTCCTTCAAAAAAAGCAGAATCTACAGCATCAGCTAATCGATTATAAAAATCTTCTTCTTCTCGTTTAATGATACGATCTACGACCAGATATACTTCATCTTTATCCTTTACAGTTGTTTCTTCTATTCTGGATACTACACCATTAGTTTTTATACGAGAAAATCCCTGTTGTTGTAATATATTTAGTTTACCCTCTAGAGTACGACCGTTTTCAATAGTAATGGGAGCGAGTAATAATAATTTTTCACCTTCTTTAAAAGACTTTACGTATTCTACAACATCTGTTACCTGATCTTTTTTTACTTGGTTTCCAGAAACAGGGGAGTAGGTTTTTCCTATTCTGGCAAAAAGCAATTTTAGATAGTCATAAATTTCGGTTGTTGTACCAACGGTAGATCTGGGGTTTGTAGAATTTACTTTTTGCTCTATTGCAATAGCAGGAGCGATACCTTTAATATAATCTACTTTGGGTTTGTTTAGGCGCCCTAAAAATTGTCTTGCATAAGAAGAAAGACTTTCTACATACCTTCTTTGTCCTTCTGCATATAAGGTATCAAAAGCTAAGCTTGATTTACCAGAACCGGATAACCCTGTAATAACAACTAATTTATTTCTTGGGATAACAACATCTAAATCTTTAAGGTTGTGAAGTTTAGCACCTTTAATGATTATATTTTGTTTAGGATCTGCTTTTGTAATGTCTTGAATCATAGTAAATACGCGGTAAGAACGCAAATATAAGGATTACAAAACAAGTATTGTAGAGTACACAGATTGAAAGTTTAGTTAAAAAAAATAAAAAGAAATTGTTTGAAATTCACAGATAGTTATTATATTAGCCCCTGTTAATGAATCAAAAAACTAAATAGAACTGCCTATTGCACACCTTTACTTTTTAAGTTTAACATAGCACGAGCCCCACGCTTGTTGGTACTATAATAAAGTCAAGGTATGAAGAATAACACCCTGTCAGACGCAGTTCTGGTTAACAATTACATCAAAGGAGAAGAATGTGCTCTTTCTATTCTTATCGAACGTCATAAGCAACGTATTTACAGTTTTATTTATTCAAAAGTTTTTGATAGAGATGTCTCTGAAGATATTTTTCAAGATACTTTTATTAAAGTGATCCGTACATTAAAAAACGGAAAGTATAACGAAGAAGGAAAATTTCTTCCTTGGGTGATGCGTATTGCTCATAATCTGGTAATTGATCATTTTAGAAAAGGAAACAGAATGCCTAAGTTTGAGGACAATGGTGAGTTTAGTATTTTTTCAGTAATTAGTGATGGAGATCTAAATGCTGAAAAAAGAATAATAAAAGATCAGGTAGAAGAAGATTTGCGTAATTTGATTCAAGAATTACCAGAGGACCAAAAAGAAGTTTTAATCATGCGCATGTATAAGGATATGAGTTTTAAAGAAATATCGGATAAAACTGGGGTTAGCATTAATACTGCTCTTGGTAGGATGCGTTATGCTTTAATTAACTTAAGAAAAGTAATAGAGAAAAATAACATAGTTTTAACAAACTAACAACTATTATAAACAATAAAGTATAAATAGTGCCGTTCTTATATTATTAATAACCTTTATAATTTAAGATCCAATAGTATGGCAAAATTTTACTTTAAGTCTTCAGAAAAAGAAGAAAAACATCTAGTACCAAGTAGAAGAACAACAGATTTTCTTCTTAGTTATTCAAAATCATTAAAAGTTATGGAATACCAGAACTTTAAGTTTGAAACGATTTTAAACTAAACTTATAAAAATCAAAAGCCAGTTATTTAGCTGGCTTTTGATTTTTTTGGTATGCATTAAGAACAGTTTTTCTGCCAATAGTTTTGGTAATTATGTCTTTCTCCATATCCCAACCTCTTGCAGGCGAGTATTCTCTACCATACCATATAATTTGAAGATGAAGATCATTCCATAGTTCTTTTGGAAATAATCTTTTGGCATCTTTTTCAGTTTGGGTTACATTTTTCCCATTTGTAAATCCCCATCTATACATTAGTCTGTGAATATGGGTATCTACAGGAAAAGCAGGTACCCCAAATGCTTGTGACATAACTACACTTGCAGTTTTATGACCAACAGCAGGTAATTCTTCAAGAGCTTCAAAACTTTGAGGAACCTCGCCATTATGTTTATCAATTAATATATGGGATAATCCATAAATACCTTTTGCTTTCATAGGGCTTAAGCCAACTGGTTTTATGATTTCTCTAATTTCTTCGACTGATAATTTTATCATAGCATACGGATTGTCTGCTCGTTCAAATAAAAGAGGAGTAATTTGATTAACTCTAACATCTGTACTTTGCGCACTCATTAAAACTGCTATAAGCAATGTGTATGGGTCTTTATGATCTAATGGGATTGGTATTTGAGGATATAATTCCTGAAGTGTCTTAATAGTAAAATCTACCTTTTCCTGTTTGGTCATTTTTCCTGCTTGTTTTACGCTAAAATACTAAATAATTAATAATGAGGTTTACCAAAAATGTGGTTTAAAATGCGTGAGAAAACTAATTAATATCATCAATGATTTTTAATAAAACTTCTTTTTTTCTGGTAGCCAGCGGAATTTTACTTTTATCTTTTAATACCAGATAGTCTCCATCTCGTTTATCATATCGTAATAAATAATCCAGATTAATTAAATGAGATTGATGACATCTAAAAAATTGTTGTTTTGAAAGTATGTTTTCATAATCTTTTAAACCTCTGGAAACTAAAAGATTGTCTTGTTTATGGATGTAGAACTTTGTGTAGCTGCCATTTGCCTCAAGATGCATAATATCTTGCACAGGTACAATTTGGATTCCGTATTTATCTTTTAATACTAATCTGTTAGGATCTTTTTCTTGATTATTGGTATTATGTATTAATGCTTGTACTTTTTGCGAGGTTTTGTGATTGGTAAGTTCTGATTTTGCTTTTTTAACGGCATTTACCAGCTCTTCGGGATCGATAGGCTTAAGTATATAATCTATTGCACTAAATTTGATGGCTCTTAGCGCATATTTTTCATGAGAAGAGGCAAAAATAATCTGAAAATTTATCTCGGGTAATTTTCGTAATATATCAAAGCTGGTGCCATCTGGCATCTCAATATCCAAAAAAACAAGATCTGGCTTACAATTTGTTAATAATTCTAATCCCTGGGCTACATTTTCTGCTTCTCCTATAAGTTGTACATCTGGGCAATACTGATCCAGTAGTTGTGAAAAATTTCTTCTTGCTGCCGGGTTATCTTCTACGAGGACTACTTTCATTTATATATATTGAAATGGTAAATTAAAGGTTATTTGTGTTCCTTGAGAAAGGTCTTGGATGTCAAATGCAATTTTTTTCTTTCTCATTTTACGGTAGAGATCGATACGTTCTTCGGTGATTTTTATAGCGTGAGATACGTGATCTTTACGTTTTATCTTCATAGCTTCTTCTATTCCTGATCCGTTATCTGTAATTTTTAAAACCAAATGATCTCCTTCCATAGAAAAATGAATGGTAATGATAGCTCCTTCTTTTATAGACGTAACCCCGTGTTCAATCGCATTTTCAACAAAGGGTTGTGCAAACATAGGAGGTATGGCAATTTCCTCACAATCCAATCCGTCTTCTACTTCGATATTAAAAGTAAAAGGCTGGTCCCTTTTTAAATTTTGGATACTCAGGTAATTGTCCAGCATATTGATTTCCTGGTCCAGACTAATAAATTCGCTTCTGGAATTGTCTAATACCTGCCGGATCAGTTTAGAAAATTTTACGAGGTACAAACTTGCTTTTTTGGCGTTTCCTTGGTTCATATAGTCTTGTATAGAGGTCATGGCATTAAAGATAAAATGTGGGTTCATTTGTACCCGCAACAGGTTTTGCTCTATATCTTGTGCTCTTTGTTTTAGTTTTAATTGCTTTTGCCTGTTTACTAAATATAGCACTAATCCTGCAAGTAGCAAAACAATACTTACAACCCCAAAAATGGTTTTGTTAAAATTGGCTTGTTTAAGTTCCAGGGATTGTATTTCTGCTTGTTGCGCCAGACTCTTGATTTCCTGTTCTTTTTTCTCTGTTTCGTATTGAATTTGTAGTTGTGAGATTTGTTTGGATTTTTCTTCGCCCAAAAGCGAGTCGTATGTAGCATGATATAACTCGTATGACTCCAGAGCAGCTTTATGATTGCCTAACGCTTTTTGAACTTTTGACAAAATAAGAGAACCATCCCTTACTTCTGGGAGGTGATCAATTTCTTGTGCAATTTGAATACTTTTAATTAAGTATTCGTTTGCTTCTATATTCTTTCCTGTTTTCCAATGAATTTCCCCAATAGAATTCATAGCCGAAATGACTAAGGGTTGATCCTTAGTTTTTTGGCCTAAAAAAAAACCTTTTTGTAAATATTCTAAAGCTTTTACATATTCACCTTTAGTACTATATAATCCACCAATATTAGTGTAAATTGAACCTAAACCGCGTTTATCGCCTATATCTTCTCTAATTTTTAATGAACTAAGATAATATTCCAGAGCTTTAGTATAATTAGTTTGCTTTTTATATGAGATTCCAATGTTATTTTGGATACTAGCTATAAAATATAGAGCCTTTAATTCTTCTGCTATTTTCAAGGATTTAAAATAATATTCTTGAGCTTTATTAAAAAGACCTTGTTCATAATACACAAGGCCTATGTTATTAAAAGCAAATATAATGTTGTCTTTATGGTTAAGATCTTCTGCTATTTTCAAGGATTTAAAATAGTATTCTAATGCTCGACTATAATTTCCTTTTCTAAGATAGATCACCCCGATAGAATTATATATCTCATTGGCACTATGTCCTAATTCAGTATATATTTCTAATGACTTTAACTGATATTCTAGGGCTTTATCAAGATCTCCTTGTTCTTGATAAGTATCTCCTATATTACTATAGTTTTTAGCAACAGCTAGTTTTTCCCCTATCTTGGTTTCAATTTTTATGGCTGCAAAATAATATTCTAAAGCTTTATTAAGATTTCCTTGGTTACTATTTATATAAGCAAACCCTTTGTAAGCCAATGAAATACCTTTCTCGTATTTTATTTTTTCCGATGTTTTTAGAATTTTTTTTAAAATTTTTAAAGATTCTTTATAGTTTCCTTTTTGAATGTTTACCCAAGAAATTTGAAAATAGGCGTCTACAATACCCTCTTGGTAGTCTGTTTTTTCGGCTAGTTCGATTGCTTTATTAGCATATAGAACTGTCTGTGAAGAATCGGTAAATGCATATTGCTTGGCAATAGTATTGTACGTATCTACTTTTTCTTTATTTGATGATTTGGTCTTTAATTTTTGTAAAAGGGAATCAACTTTGGTTTGATTTTGCGAGAAAGCAATAAAAGTAGTTAGAAAGTAAAAGATAATAAGAGTAATTTTTTTCATAGTCAGACTTATAAATTCATATCTATCTCCGAAATACAAGATTTGATTTCTTTTTCACTGTATTTGTTCATTCTTTTTTTAATAAGAAGAATATATAAATAATAACTTTAGAAGGCAAATGTAGAAAACTACTTCTACCTACAAAGATATCTTCAATAGAAAAAAATATTTTTACAAGTACTGAAATGGTAAATTAAAGGTTACTTGTGTACCTTGAGAAAGGTCTTGGATGTCAAATGCAATTTTTTTCTTTCTCATTTTACGGTAGAGATCGATACGTTCTTCGGTGATTTTTATAGCGTGAGATACGTGATCTTTACGTTTTATCTTCATAGCTTCTTCTATTCCTGATCCGTTATCCAATATTTTTAATACCAAATGGTCTCCTTCCATCGAGAAATGAATTGTAATGGTAGCGCCTTCTTTTATGTTAGCAACACCATGTTCTATAGCATTTTCTATAAAGGGTTGTGCAAACATAGGAGGGATGGCAATCTCATCAACATCCAAATCTTCTTCTATTTCAATCTTAAAAGTAAAAGGATGATCGCGTTTTAGGTTTTGTATACTCAGGTAATTATCCAGCATATTGATTTCCTGATCCAAACTAATAAACTCGCTTCTAGAATTGTCCAATACCTGTCTGATCAGTTTTGAGAACTTTACCAGATATAAACTTGCTTGTTTTGCGTTTCCTTGATTCATATAATCTTGTATAGAAGTCATGGCATTAAAAATGAAATGAGGATTCATCTGTACGCGTAACAAGTTTTGCTCGATATCCTGTGCTCTTTGTTGCAATGCTAATCTTTTTTGTCGGTTTACCAAATACAATACTAACCCCAGAAGTAATAAAACCACGCTTACAATACCAAAAATGGTTTTATTAAAATTGGCTTGTTTTAATTCTAAAGATTGGATAGAAGCTTGTTGTGCTAAACTCTTGATTTCCTGTTCTTTTTTTTCGGTTTCGTATTGTATTTGTAATTGGGATAGTTGTTTGGATTTTTCTTCACCAAGTAAAGAATCATATGTGGCATGATAAAGTTGATAAGATTCAAGCGCTGCTTTGTGATTGCCTAGTGCTTTTTGAACTTTTGCTAATATTTCTGAGCTGTCTCTAATAATTGCAGGTGATCCAATTTCTTGCGCTAATGAGATACCATTAGTAAGTATATCTTTAGCAAGATCATAATTTTTTAATTCGTACTGAATTTTACCTAGAGTACTCATGGCAGTTGCAGATAAGGATTTTTCTCCTATTTTTTGGCTTATCGACAGTCCTTGGTTTAAATATTTCAGAGCTTCTTTATTCTTTTTCTGATGAGCATAAATACCACCAGTTAAACAATAATTGGAGGCTTTAAGATGCTCGATATCAAGTTTTTTTGCGATTTCTGTTGATTTTAAAGAAAAATCTAAGGCTTTTGTAAAATCTTTTTGTTTAAAATAAACATTACCAACACTAAGGTAATCATAGGCAACTCCAGGTTGGTCACCTATATCTTTATGAATTGTAAGGCATTCAAGGAAATACTTTAAAGCTTCAGTATAATTACCTTGCGTTTCATATATAAAACCAATATTATTAAGACTGTTTACTATTTCTCTTTTTCCTCCTAACTGTTTTTTTATTTCTGTAGATTTTAAAAATTGTTCTAGCGCCAAGGGGTATTCTCCTTGATTGTAATAAATCATTCCATTATTATTGAGTATGCTAGCTATATTTTTTTTATCACCTAATTCCTTAAATATTTTCAAGGCTTCAAGGTTATATTCTAATGCTTTAGGGTATTCTCCTAACCAAGTATATGCCAGCCCTATATTACCATATCTTTTAGCTAACTCTTTTTTGTGTCCAAGTTCCTTAGCCAGTTCTAATGCTTTAAAATAGTATTCTAATGCCTTGGTGTAATCTCCTTTTCTTTTGTATAAAACGCCAATATTTGAGTATAAATCTCTTTGTCCTTTTTTATCACCTAGTTTTTTGTAGATCTCCAAAGATTTCTTGAAAAATTCTAGAGCCTGATCGGCGTTACCTTGATAATTATGTAAATTCCCTAGTCCATTATATGCATTAGCTTCTCCTTCAGAATACAGCGAAGTTTTAGATATGTTTAGAACTTTAAGGTATAAATTGTTTGCTTTTGTATAATTACTAGACTCCATAGCTGCCCATCCTATCCGGAAATATGCATCTGCAGTACCTTCAGGGTAATTGATTTTTGCAGATAGATCAATAGCTTTATCAGCATAATATGAAGTTTGTACAGAATCAATATCTGTATATTCAAAAGCCAAAAGATTATAAATGTCAATTTTTTCTTTTTCGGTAATTTTGGTCTCTAGTACTTGGCTGAGTGAATCAATTTTTATCTGATTTTGTGTAAAAACATTAAAAGTGACTAAAAAGAAAAAGATAATTAGTGTAATTTTTTTCATATTATAAATTCATGTTGATCTCCAAACACAGGATTTGATTATTTTTATCCATACTTTTTTAGTAAGTACATAGGCGCGAAAGTATTGGAGGCAAATTTATAAAACTTCTTCTTGTTGTATAAATATTTCGAATAGTAATTACTTACAAATATTGAAAAGGTAAGTTAAATGTTACTTGTGTTCCTTGAGAAAGATTCTGAATATCAAACGCAATTTTTTTCTTTCTCATTTTACGGTAGAGATCGATACGTTCTTCGGTGATTTTTATAGCGTGAGATACGTGATCTTTACGTTTTATCTTCATAGCTTCTTCTATTCCTGATCCGTTATCCAATATTTTTAATACCAAATGGTCTCCTTCCATCGAGAAATGAATTGTAATGGTAGCGCCTTCTTTTATGTTAGCAACACCATGTTCTATAGCATTTTCTATAAAGGGTTGTGCAAACATAGGAGGGATGGCAATCTCATCAACATCCAAATCTTCTTCTATTTCAATCTTAAAAGTAAAAGGATGATCGCGTTTTAGGTTTTGTATACTCAGGTAATTATCCAGCATATTGATTTCCTGATCCAAACTAATAAACTCGCTTCTAGAATTGTCCAATACCTGTCTGATCAGTTTTGAGAACTTTACCAGATATAAACTTGCTTGTTTTGCGTTTCCTTGATTCATATAATCTTGTATAGAAGTCATGGCATTAAAAATGAAATGAGGATTCATCTGTACGCGTAACAAGTTTTGCTCGATATCCTGTGCTCTTTGTTGCAATGCTAATCTTTTTTGTCGGTTTACCAAATACAATACTAACCCCAGAAGTAATAAAACCACGCTTACAATACCAAAAATGGTTTTATTAAAATTGGCTTGTTTTAATTCTAAAGATTGGATAGAAGCTTGTTGTGCTAGACTCTTGATTTCCTGTTCTTTTTTCTCGGTTTCATACTGTACTTGTAATTGTGATAATTGTTTGGTTTTTTCTTCACCAAGTAAAGAATCATAGGTTGCATGGTATAATTCGTAAGATTCTAGTGCTTCTTTATGATTACCTAACGATTTTTGGATTTTAGCAAGAGTTTTTGAAGCATCTCTTATTCCTGTTGGATAATTTATTTCTTGAGCAAGACGAATACTTTTTACCAGATATTCTTTGGCTTGAATGTAATTGTTCAAATTCCAATTAATTATACCTAATTGAATTAAGGCTTCTATAGAATTTACTTTATCCCCAATTTCTTGATTAAGTTTTAAACCTTTTTGTAAATAATTTAAAGCTTTAGAATAGTTGTTTTTATTTTGATAAGCTTTACCAATAGCATTGTAATTTATAGCGATTAGATTTTTACTATTTAGCTCTTCTGCAATTTTTAATGATTTGTTATAATAATTAATAGCCTTATCATACTTTTTTTGATAAAAATATAGCTCTCCAATGTTATTATTAAATAAAGAAATTTGATTCTTATACCCCATTTCTTCGGCAATTTTTAAGGCTTCACGAAAATACTTCAAGGATAAGGAGTAATTGTAGAGTTTCTGATACACACTCCCAATATTATTATTAGTTGAAGCAAGCCCATGTTTATCATTATATTCTTCTGCAATTTTTAACGCTTTGAAATTATATTTTAATGACTCAATATAATTTCCCTGTTCATTATAAACAGTCCCAATATTATTGTAACTAGAAACTGTTTTTTGTTTATCTCCTATTTCCTCCTTTATTTTTAATGACTTAAAAAGATGCTCTAAAGCCATTTCATAATTAGCCTGTTTACTATAAGCATTTCCAATATTATTATGGGTTGATGTTAATATATGTTTATGCTCCTCTTTTTCTGCAATTTTCAAAGCTTCAAAATAATATTTTAATGACTCCGTATAATTACCTTGCTTAGAATGAACATTTCCAATATTATTGTAGGCAGAAGCGATATCTTTTTTATTTCCTAGTTTTTCTTTGATGACTAGTGATTTGTGTAAAAATTTTATAGCCAGAGCATACTCCGCTTGTTTACGATAAGTGATACCAATATTATTATAACAAATAGCGATTACTCTTTGTTTATCAATTTCTGTAGCAATTTTCAAAGCTTTAAAATAGTATTCTAATGCTAGAGGGTAATTATTTTGACTCTTAACAACATGTCCAATGCTAATGTAACAGTTGGCTACTCCTTTTTTATTGTTTAATTTTTCTTTTAACTTTAATGACTTAGTGTAAAATTCAAGTGCAAGAGGGTAATTATTTTGATTATTATGTATGATCCCTATATTATAAAAAATACTAGCTAGCCCTTTTTCATCGCCCAATTCCTCTTTTAGTTTTAAAGCTTTAAAGTAATATTCTAAAGCTTGAGAGAGGTTATTTTGTTTATATGCTATAATCCCTAAACCATTATATGCATTCGCTTCCCCTTTGGTATATTTTGCATTTTGAGATATCTTCAATATATTTTCAAATACTTTGGTTGCCTCAAGATAGTTTTTGTTTCCTATTGTAGATTGAGCTATTACGAAATAAGCATCCGCAATCCCTTCTATATACTCTATTTTTTTTGATAAATCAACGGCCTGATTAGCATAGTGTGAAGTCTTAACATGGTCAGAATTAGAGTATTGTTCAGCCAATAGAATGTAAATGTCAATCTGCTCTTTTTTTTGAACTTTAATTTTTAATACTTGTAATAGAGAATCAATTTTGACCTGATTTTGAGCAAGAGCGCTACATACACTTATGTAAACAAAAACAGCGAATAGAAGTTTTTTTTTATCCATATTTAGAAAAGAAAGAAACGACATATATCAAATAATATTTATATACAAGGATACACAAATATGTGAACGAAACAAAAGGGATGTGATGGTAATAAATATAAGAACATTTTATTCAAGTATTTAGAGAAAAACATGGTTGTATTTTTTTAAATTTTATAACTTGCGTTTTACTTTAAGGAGCAATTAATAGATAGGTTGAACTTTATTATTTGTTAATTTCAGACTACGAAGTGGTTTAAACTTTTTTGATTCTGGCGAAAAATAGTTATTTTTTGATCAATTGAAGTGTTTTTTGCACTTCATAGCAGCGCTACGAAGTAAGAAAAAGACAAAAATTGAGTAAAAAAGAGCATTTTTATAGCGAATTGAAAAAAGTTTAAACCACTTCTACGATATTTACTTGTAAAGATATTATAAACTACATTCAATTTATACATAATGACAACATTAAAAGCAGGGGATAAGGCACCCAATTTTTCGGCAATAGATCAAGATGGTAATACCATTACATTACAGGATTATAAAGGTAAAAAATTGGTGGTCTTTTTCTATCCTAAAGCCAGTACTCCAGGATGTACGGCAGAGGCTTGTAATCTTAAAGATAATTACCATACTTTTCAAAGTAAAGGATACGAGGTTTTAGGAGTAAGCGCAGATAGTGAAAAAAGGCAGCAAAATTTTAAAAATAAGTATGAATTACCTTATCCATTATTGGCAGATGAGGACAAAAAAGTTATTGAAGCTTTTGGAGTTTGGGGACCTAAAAAATTTATGGGGAAAGAATATGATGGAATTCACCGTACGACTTTTGTTATAGATGAAAACGGAATAATATCGGAAATCATCACTAAAGTTAAAACCAAAGATCACGCAGCACAAATATTGTAAACAGATTTAGCATAAAAAGGGAGGGGTTTGACTTTTTAGCCTCTTTTTTTATATATAGTGTCAAAAAATGATTTGGCAATAACCAACAGAACAAGCTTCAGAGAATTAAACTCTACAATGCGGAGTTTAATACCATTTACACTTTAAATTTACCAGAAAAGAAAGTTTTATTGTAGTAAATTTAAAGTGTAAATGGTGTAACTTTCCAAAATTTTCCTTTAAAATGTTGCTGGTTACTAACTATGGTATGAAAAAAATTATTAGGTAGCAAACAGGGAACACAAGTCTGCAAAAAAAATTAAAATTCTTCTACTGTAGTATTTTCAGAAGAAAGGGTTTGTAGTTTTTTTAGCAAATACTTTACCTTATTGTCGATTGTTTTTAATGATCCACTGATTGTTAAGGAATGATATTCAAATTCATTTTCGTCAGATTTTAAGATAGTAATAGGAAAACTCCTTACTCTTCTGGCATGTCTGAAACAATCTAAATCTTTTTTCAGCAATATTTCAAAATCATCAATTTCTTCTTGAGACAGGATTCCTCTGATCTCTCTGTTTTCATTTGTTCGTTTGTATATAACTTTACCATCTGTGTAGATCCATAAATAAAACTCAGGATACATACTCATACGAGGGGTCTTAGAATAATAGAGCAGAACTTTGTTTAGGTTTATTTCGGCAGGATTATGCCTGCTTCCATCACTTGAGAATAGGTTAAAATTAAATATAGACATTGTTTTTTATTGTTATTTTATTTAAAACAGTATAATGAATGTAGCAATGATTGTAAGGGATTTTATAAGTACCTATAAACTAAAAATCACTTTTTTACGAAAGGAATTAAATTAATTCCCCTTCAAAAATCATGTGTATTGATATTATTTTTACTTTGAAATCGTGTGTATAGAAATTGAATTTATTTTTTAATTATTCAAGGTAAAAAGTCTAAGCCTGCAACCCAGATAAAACGCAGAGGAATCAGAACCTCTATGAGGGAGTGAATTTGAAATTCATCATTGCAATATTTTCTGTATTAAACTCAATAGGGGTTTTTAAAGTATAATTCTTAAAAGCTTCATCAAATGTTTCCTTATTATTGAATCCTACATCAAATAATGTATCGTAAATATTGGAACAAGTACCATATTTAAAGATTTTAATCGCTTCGGTTATTCGGTACATATTTATAAAGGAGCAAAAACTTTTTCCAAATTTTTGATTGATAATCTGAGAAGTCTGATGTTCTGAAATACCTAGTTTGGATGCCAAATCCATTAATTTTAAGTTTGCATCCCTGTATGGTTTTTCCTCTTCCATTAGGTATATAAGCTTTTTTTTAAAATCATTGACCAAATTAAATGAAAGGTCGGATTTTTGGTGTTTTTCTTTTAATTCACATCTAATTTCTTTGAGTTCTTCTTCTATTTTTTTTGATGTAGCATCAAAAGCTATTTTCCTTTCTTTTTGAATACTAGTAAGATTTGTTATAGATACTATCATAATTGTATCAACAATTATGGATAGGGCAATCAAAATAAATACCAAGAAATTATTGTCTAACCAATTCATATTTCAAAAAATTAAAAATTTAAAAGACGTTTGTTTTACTATACAACATTGCACATTCTATATACCCTAATTTTTTTTCTACTTTTATTAAAAAATTAACTTTTTGAGAGAATATGTGTATACAGAATATACTGTACAGTGCAAAAAATGATTAATTGAATGCCAGAAAATGGACAGGGTTAGATTTTTGTTTAATCCCTTGTTAAGGGTTTTATTTTCTCTTGGGGCTTGCCTGAAAAATAAAAATAGTATTGGGAAGAAGGGGATGGTAGTATATGATACTATTTTTTTTCAATACCAAATAGATAGATTTGGTATTGAAAAAAAAATAGTAATGTATAAAAGATCTAATATTACTTAAAAATGCTTGTTTGATATCACAACCCGGATTTATTTAACCGCTTCAATTGTTTTATATCCAAAAAAGTTATTTGCTTTGATCATTTCAGGGATAAGATCTGGTAATTGATCTTCCCATCCTGATTCTCCATCTTGAATTTTTTGAAGGACTTCTCGTGAAAAAATTTCCATTACTGTAGGATCGTAGTCTGTAATATCCTGTAATTTGCCATTGTATTTAAAAAACTTATAAAGTTCTTTCATTCTGGGATGGACTTTAAGAGAGTCGCTATCTATTATTTCTCCTGTTTCATGATCTTTTAGAGGATACAGATATACTTTAAGGTCTTTAAAGAATAATTTACCAAAAGCTTCAAGGATACCGCCGCTAAGGTGCCTGTAGTATTTTTCGTCAAAAATATCTACCAAATTATTAATTCCCATAGCTAATGCCATACGTTCTTTGGTGTAATTTGAAAAATATTCTACTACACGATAGTATTCTTTAAAATTAGAAATCATAACGGTTTGCCCTAAAGAGCAGAGTAATCTTGCTCTTGCCATAAAATCTTCTTCATCAATTTCACCTTCTGCTCTAAGATTAGAAAGTGTTATTTCAAAAATCACCACGGTTTTATCTTTATTTACTTTATTTTCACTCAAAAACATGTTAAGTGATGTCTTGTAAATATCCATATTTACTTTGGTAACAGGTCTAAAACTACCACGAAGAGCTAAAATGTTTTTCTTATACAGTATTGCTGCGGGTAATATGTTATTTCCGTCCGGGCCAAACATTACTGCTTCGGTCATACCATTTTTTACCAGTTGCAGGCTCATTAAACGGTTATCTACTTTTGTAAATCGTGGCCCCGAAAAGTTAATAGTATCGATTTCTATCTGATCCTTGTCTAAATGATCATAAAGGTATCGTAATAATTTTTTTGGGTTATCATATTTATAATATGCTCCATAAATTAGATTAACTCCCAAAATCCCCAAGGTCATTTGTTGTAATCTGGCATCATTTTCATGAAAACGAATATGCAATACAATTTCGTTATAGTCTTCGTTAGGAGTAGTTTGGTATCGAATACCTACCCAACCATGACCCTTATATTTTTTTGCAAAATCTATGGTAGCTACTGTATTGGCATAACTAAAAAATAATTTGTTAGGGTGTTTTTCTCTAACGATTCTTTTTTCTATAAGATTTACCTCATGTCTCAGCATTTTTTTTAATCTAGCTTCTGTAACATAACGTTTATCATCTTCGATTCCGTAAATAGCATCGCTAAAATCTTTATCATAAGCACTCATTGCTTTTGCGATGGTACCAGAGGCACCACCTGCTCTAAAAAAGTTTCTGACAGTTTCCTGACCAGCACCAATTTCTGCAAAAGTACCGTAGATATTCTGATTCAAATTAATGCGCAAAGCTTTACTCTTTAGTGAAGGGACAGATTCAAATTCTTTATCTCCCATTATCTTAATAGGCATAGTAAAAAGGGCTTTTTTTGTTTACTGTAAAGGTACTAATACCGTAAGTATAAAAAAAGTTTGAAAGTAAATTTCTAACAGGTAGTTGTATGTTAACTATTATTTATAGATATGATGTTATTTTTGACCAAAAAAATATAAGTACATTTGTTCTGCGTATATAATTTTATGGAAGTAATATTTCTCGGTACAGGTACATCACAAGGGATTCCCGTAATAGGAAGCACCCATCCTGTTTGCTTAAGTAATGATCCAAGAGATAAACGATTGCGTGTTTCGGTTCTTGTTTCTTGGGATAATTATCGATATGTTATAGATTGCGGACCAGATTTTAGAGAGCAAATGCTCTCTAATAAAGTATCAAAAATAGATGGGATTGTTTTTACTCATGAGCATGCAGATCATACTATGGGGTTAGATGATATTCGTCCGTTTTTTTTTAGACAGGGAGATATTCCTATTTATGCGCACAAAAGAGTTTTGAAGGCACTTAAAACGAGATTTGATTATATTTTTTCTTCAGAAAACAAGTACCCGGGAGCACCAAGTGTTATAGAAAATGAGTTGATTAACCAACCTTTTTTATTAGGCAATTTAAAAGTAGTTCCTATAAATACGTTACACAACCGATTACAGGTTTTTGGATTTCGATTTAAAGATTTTGTTTATTTAACCGATGTTAAAACAGTAGAAGAACAGGAAAGGTTAAAATTAACAGGGGTAAAGGTGTTGGTAGTTAATGCATTAAGGATAGAACCTCATCATTCGCATTTTAATCTGGAAGAAGCTCTTCGGTTTATAGAAGAAATACAGCCAGAAAAAGCGTATCTAACCCATATTAGTCACATGCTTGGGTTTCATGAAGAAGTAGAAAAAATATTGCCAAAAAATGTATATATAGCTTACGATAACTTAAAAATCACTATTTGAATATGAAAAATAAAATCTTTTTATATCTGTTTATTTTTGCTTGCCTATTTATTCTTTTTCAGTTTATGAATGCAAAAAAAGCAAAGGAATCTTATGATCTAAAAATAGACAATTTAAAAGAAAAAATAACAGCAAAAGAATCTATAATAGACTCGCTAACCAATGCTAATATGGATCTTACTTATTTTTCGCTGGATAGCAATGAAGATGCAATTGGTTATTTTGAGGAAATGGGATATGATGCAAAAAAACTGGCATTAACGATAAGCGATCAGATTATTAGCCAAAACAAAGCAGGTAAAGACAATCCTATTATCCCTTTTGTTGGTATGGAAGGGAATATGAGTATCAATAAGGTTAGATTGCTAAACCATAAATGGATTATTGCAGATTTTACAGATGGTGTTTATTGGGGCGAGCTTTTTATTGTTTATGAAGTCAAAGAAGGGGGAGTAGTAGATTTTGAAGTAGAAAAATCGTTCCTGTACCCAAAGGATTAGATATTGCAGTTGGATATAATTTATAAAAAAAGACAGATAGCTAACCAATCTGTCTTTTTTATAAATGAACTCATCTTGACTTTTTCTATTTCCTAAAAAATGGCTGAAATTCACCCATATTTTGTTACTTTTCTTACCCGTAGCGCTGCTATAGCTTTCAAAAAGTGCCTCATCTGGTCAAATTTCAACTCATTTTCGGTTAAAAACAAAAAGTCAAGATGAGTTCAGCGTAATGTGTAATATATTTATTAAAAAGTTGGTATAGTATACTTTTATTTTTTCAATATTTTTTTCTTGATAAATTCTCCATCCATTTCGATAACTGCTATATAGATTCCATCTGCGACTTCATTCCCGTTTTTTAAGGTTCCGTTCCATGTAAAAGAAAAACCGTTTTGTGTTTGTATACGATCTGCTAATTTGCGAACAAGATTACCTTGCAAATCATAAATATGTATAGATACTATATTATCTTTTGCAGTATCTCTGGAAAAAGTAATCTGCTCATTAAATGTATTTGGATATACTTTGATATCGTTATTTGCTATTAGATCCTTATTATTGGTTTTTTCTTTCCTCCAGGGTCTTCCTAATGGCTCATCTAACCATAAAAGAATAAACTCAGTATCATCGGGCAAACTTTTACCAACATGGCGACCAATACTAAAAGGGTAGTTGTTATCATTTATTACTCCTATTAAAAAAGGATTGAATACCACTACGCTTTCTATGGTCACAAAAGGAAAAGCAAAATCTTTTCCGATACCAATATCCCCATCTAATCCGGGTTCAGAAATTTTACAAATATCTTTGATCTTTAAAAGGTCGGTATTAAGTTTTTTCTTTACTAATTGCTCGCTTTGGGATAGTTCAACTTCGTAGATGACTTTAAACCCATTCAAGTCTCCTTGTGATCCATCACGTTCTATGATTAATCCTCTTGTAGGGTTAAACATTATAAAATCACCTATAGCACTGGCTTTTTTATGAAGTGGATATTCATATTTTTTGCCAGTATAGGATTTACTGCCCAAATCAAATTCATGTATCCATAAGTTGGTATTACCAGCACCTTCTAGCGGTTTTTCTAATAACGGCAATAATGTTTTTTTATCTGTAGAAATAGCCATTCCTTCAAAACCACCACTACTTTTTACTTTAAAAGGAGTATCTAATTTAGTATTGCGGTATGGCCAGTATAGTCCTCCCAACCAAGGCGTATTACTTCCGTTTTGATCTTGTAAATTAGTGCCATCTCCAGAATCCCCAACTTTAGGAAAATCACCAAATAAACACACGGTTCTAATTTTTGGATACTCTTTGTGTGCAATTAGTAAAGTACTAAAATCAAAACTTTGTATGTCTGCTCGATCTGTAAGGTTATTTGCGACAATAACCTCTGCGATAGCTTTTGTAAAAGTTTTGGCATCGACAGTTCTTTCTGCAAAAATATCCCCTCTGTCATCGGTATCTGTTCTTGGATTGATTTTGGTTTCTATATTAAACCTAACCTTAGACGCATTTTTCCAACGCTTTGTTGCTTCTGGATGAGATATCCCGATACCATTTTTATAAAATTCAATATAAAAACTAACGAAATCAAAAAGTTGTTGCAATGATGGCATTATATAAGGATTTATAAAACCATTTTGATTTGCATAGGATACGGCAACAGGAGATAAAGACAGATCATTAGTTTGGTCTGGTCTTCCATTCAAAATTTTATCAGCAATAAATGTATTTTGAATTTGATGTAAAGAAAGGTTTTTTACCAAAACTTCATCTTTTAGTGCATAAGGAGTACCGTCTGCTTTTCGGGTTTTTGCAGCTTCGATATGAGGGTCATGATCTAAAACAGGAATACCATCTAAAGTAATACCACAGTCGGTTTCTAAAGTTGGCATTAAAAAGTCTAATGCAGCCTCCATTGCTGGCAGAGTATTTTCTGGTCTTAAATTTCTGGCACCTCTATGTCCTTGTGCATCAAATAAAGTAACATCAATTAACCCGTCTTTATCTATATAATCAGGTTTCCCATCTTTGTTTTTATCAAAACTTTGCAAGGCCTTTAATAGTATGTCAGGGCGGTCAGAAATGATTCCTTGTACCCCAAGATCTAAAAGCAGATTTATGTTTTCTAAATCATTAACAGTATATACAACTACCTGATGACCAGCACGGTTTAATGAAGATACATTAAATAATTCGCTGGAAGCCGTTTTGAGTCCCGAAGACGGGTTTTTTCGGTTATCCACAATGGTAGCATTATTTTTGTCATCGAGCATTACAAACCAAGGAGACATTACAGGAGGTTTGCTTCCATAAGATTGTGCATGAGACCGCATAGCGTTCATTACCCGTAATGCGCTATACTCCTCGCTATATGGATTTTGTGGGGCACGAAGTTCTTTTCCCGGATTATCAAAATCAGGTAAAGAAACGGGGGTGTCTATTAATATCCCGTTTTTATCAAAATGCAATAAAAATGGTCCAAATTCATCCCCAATCCAATAATCCCCATTAGGGGTTCTTTGTATGGATTCTATATCAAAATCTGCTCCGGTAAGGACTCTGGAGTCACTAAAATGATTAGTAATAGCAAAAGGAATTAGCTTATTGGGATCTCTTAACTCTATATAGTCCAAAATTTCTATAGAACCATCTCCCCAACCAATAATGTTTTTAAAATTTGGGCGAATTGTATATAAGCGAAGATGATAATCTGAAGAGTTTTCGATGCTTCCAAAACCATTATCCGACAGTACCGTAAAAGTTTTGTCATAATTATTGATTACAGAAGAAAAACCTTGTACAGGTTGCTTGTTAAAAAAAGGAACTGGCTGTTGATTGATTAATCCTTGATCTATAAATTGTCCTGAGGTGAGGCCTTGAGAGAAGCTAGCAGCAGGCAAAACTGCTCTGGATATCAATATATCTCCAAAGTTAATATAGGACTTACCAGTTCCTTTTGGGTATGTTTTAGTATTAAAATAATTATCTGTGGGAATATCAAATTTTGATTTTTCTGTACCTTGTTCTTTAATAACAGGCTCTTGAGCATATACCGTAACCCCTGCACATAATATGCTTAAAAGGATTTTATGCCTTGTTTTTGCAATGATTTGGCGATGACGTTTCATGTGTGGTGTATTTAAGTTTTGACTGGTTAATGACAGTTCAAAATTACAAGCTTAATATCTTTTTATTGTTTGTAATTTTTAAACAAATGATTAGTATAAGGTTAAGGATACTTCGATTTTGTAGGAACCCAGATCCATATTATTGTAACAAAATCGTTTTGCTGTTTTGTAAAGTCCTTATTGCATGAACAAAAATTCACTGAAAATTCAATAATTCTAATCCCTCATAGCAGGGTTTGTTCCTTATTTTTTTAGCTTTGAATAAAAGGAAGAAGCAGGGAAAGTTAAATAGTTACTATCCTCTTTATTAATTATACTATTTTATGATGAGTATAGTTTGTATTTTATTATAATTTTAATCATAATTATGGGAAAACAATTTGACGAAATAAGTTTTGAATTAACCGAATTTATAGAGAGGCAGCCATTGTTTTTTGTTGGTACAGCAGCGGCAGAAGGCAGGGTAAATATTTCTCCTAAAGGAATGGATACATTTAGGGTGCTTGATCCTAATAAAATTGTATGGTTAAATTTAACAGGGAGTGGAAATGAAACCGCAGCACATTTGATAAAAAATGATAGGATGACCATTATGTTTTGTGCCTTTGAAGAAAAACCTCTTATATTAAGATTATATGGCAAAGCGACCATTTATCATAATCGGGATAAAGAATATCACAAACATATAAGTTTGTTTCCAGAAATAATGGGATCCAGACAAATTATAGAGATGGAAGTAGATCTGGTACAAACATCTTGTGGGTTTGCAGTGCCTTTTATGGATTTTAAGGAGGAAAGAACAACCTTAAATTCGTGGGCAGAAAAACAAGGAAGAGAAAGACTGGAAACCTATAGGAAAGAAAAAAACTCAAAAAGCATTGATGGTTTTGATACCAGAATAATGGATATGTAACTAGCGTAGTTTGTTCCAGCACTATTTTATTAAATGTGCCACTTAAAATATCGAGGGTTTGACTATTTTATAGTCTTACCCTTTTTATATATATAAGGGCTAAATCAACATAAAATAATACCAATTATATTTTGAATTTACCGTAAAAGAAAATAATGATTTTTTTCTTTTTATGAATTAGAAAATTAAAGCATAGCCTTAGTTACGGTTTCATTTTATGATGAAACAGAAAGGAAAAAAGGGTGTTTTATTGCGGTAAATTCAAAGTGTAATTGGTATAATATTAATCTTTCTAGTAGAACTTCGATTTTTTTCCTTTATAAATCTTTTATGCCATTTCATATTAATTTAGCTATAGTTAAAATGGTATTAATCAGTAATTGTTTAAAATACTTCTCATAAACAGGTAAGTTAAAACTTATTAAGATAGTCTGCATGCAGACCATATACATTGTAGTAACTATAGCTCTCAGACAAGTGTAAATGCATATTTGTTGATTGTTGACGAGATGTTATTTATTAAGGAGTAGAGAGTGTTCAATAAAGTATATTAATCATTTTTTTAAAATATAAGGGTAACATTCTGCATACTACTTACTCCATTTCACAAATTAGCAATTACTAAAGGTTGGATCCGCCTATACATTGTAATTCTATGTAATAAAACATAGATCGCGAAAGCCGAAAAGCGTATGAGTAGGCAACTCTTAAAAATAAATACAATGAAACTAAAAAACACACTACTTATTATTTTTTTAACGGTCTGTTCTTACTGTGGTACAGCGCAAAACAATCTGGTGAATAACGGGGATTTTTCACAATATAATGCTGATTGTCAGAGTTTTAATTTTGCGTTTAAAAATAGCTGTGTAGCCGGATGGACAGAATTTAGAAACCATCCTTCTTTATGGGGTGTGCCAGCTAATCCTTACGCATGGATGTGGTCTGCAAACGGAAGTTTTGAAGCCCTGCAAACCCCGGTGGCTTTTGAACAAGGAAAATGCTATACCGTATCTTTTAGAGTGAGAACCAATGATCATGGTAACACAAATACCAATACAAATGGAACCATAAATTTGAGAGCGGTTAATTTGCAGAATGGTGGTATACAAAGCCAACAAGATATATATGTAAATACTATAGGCGGAAATTACTTAAATACCTGGCAATCTATAACCGTTTCTTTTACCCCTACAACAAATTTTTCGACATTATTAATTAACCCATTGCATACCGGGAGCGCACCACAGGCAGAAATGTCTATAGATGATATTGTTATTGTAGAAGATCATCTTACAGTAGATTTTCATTTTGAAAATGCATCTGGAGCGATTACAAATACGTTTTGTGCAGGAGACAGTATATTTTTAGATGGTTCTGCATCTACAGACGAGAACAATTATTTTATAGATGCATGGCGAAGACCAAAAGGGAGTACGGGTAATTTTCAGTATGTATCTGCATTAGGGTGGACCGTAGGAGAATTAGATACCATAGATATTACGGCATTATTTGGAGCCGCTGGCACCACTTTTGAGATTGGATATGAATATGAAATCAAAGTTGCTCTTAACAATGCCTGTAATGGTTGGGTACCATTAACCAAACGATTTACTGTATTAGGTAATGTTTTATTCAACCCTAATTTTACAATGAATACTTTTTGTGCAGGAGATGGTACCATTTCTGCAGAGGTAACTACCACAGAACCTACAGCAAACCAATGGTGGGGATTGTTTGAAACCTCTACAAGTACTACTACAGGAGGTACACAAGTAGGTGTTATACAAACAGGAAACACTCATACGTTTACAGGATTAAGCTGGACTAAAAATTATTATATCAAACACGGCGTATGGAAAAATAGTGATAAAGATGCTTGTTACCCTTGGCAAGAGAGTAGACAAACAGTTACTACACCAGTTAGCTGGAAAGGACAAACCTCTGATTTTAATATTAGTTTAACTACAGATTTTAATGGAAATGTAGTAGTTAATACTCAAGCAGATACAAACCCTGTTAATGTATATCATCTTTGGGATTTATACGACAGTAATGATAATGTAGTAGGAACCACCTATTGCTGTTCTGTAGATGCGGTATCGTATGCAGGACTAAGTGTCAACACCTGGTATTATATCAAACATGGTATCTGGAACGATTGTATAGGATGGACAGAAACCAGAATTTACTTTAGAGTGCAAACACAAAAGAGTAGAAACAACAATGATCCTATTCGATTTATTTTAGAGACCAAAGAATACCCTTATGAGCCGGATAGCAGGTATACACAAAAAATTAATGATCAGATAACCTCCGGAGCTATCTATGAACTATACCAAGAGTATACCAAAGAAAAACAACCCGTATCCGATTCAAAAGTTGAAATATATCCTAATCCCGTACAAGCAGGAAAAACACTTACGGTTTCTACATCTTCCAGGGATACTATTCAAAAGATAGAATTAGTAACCTTATCAGGAAAAAGTACCTCTTTGGGATATACCATACAAAAAGAAAATATCCAAGTGCCAATAGATGAGAGAATCTCTAAAGGAATGTATTTTGTGCGAATCACCAAACAATCCGGAGAAATAATCACCAAACAAGTAGCGATACAATAAAAAGTAAAACAGGTTACATAACCATTTAATGAATTATGGGGGTAGTTCATTAAATGGTGTAATCTAATATAATAACGAGATACAGTTAAATCAATTTACGCACATAAAAAATTTACAAATGAAAAATATTTTTAAGATACTACTATTTAGTATGCTATGTGTTGCATGCACACATGAAGACATATTGCAAGAAACAAATACCGAAAATACCGAAACCGAAAAAACTAAAGAATCTGTAGATATAATTACACATGAGTATGATTATTATGGTGAAATATTTAAAGTAGCTTATTTTTTAGATACCAAAGAAAATAAAGTTGTTCGTACAGAAGGAGATATTGAAATGGCAGCAAAGGTTTTTGGTGAAGAATCAAAATCTAAATCTGTTGTATTTATTATGAATGGAGAAAATAATACTAACAACTGGATTACATCCAAAGTTTTTAATACTTATAAAGAAGCCACTGCATATTTAGGACAGGATGGTTCAGGTATTTCTGATACAAAGAATCAAAAAAATGAATGCGAGGATGTAGATACATACGGACCTATAGATTATCGTTTTTATAAGGATATAGATTATTTTGACGAAATGACAGGTATAACAGCTTTTAAGAGAAAAGACTATACTAAGAACCACTTAGGGGTGTATAATGACCAATTAAGCTCTTTTATGTGCAGCTCTTTATACCGGTGGGAAGTTTCTATAACATTATTTGAGGATATTTGCAAAAGAGGAAAGTCTTACACTTTTTTTAAACCATATAATGATCCAAATTTAAGAGTAGATGACCTAAGACGATACACATTGTCTGGATGGTGGTTTTGGCGCCAGTCCTGGAATGATAAGGTGTCCTCATTTTCAGCAACTTCAAAAAGGCCATAAATCGTATTATTTTACTAAATAAAATCCAGAAGAGATAAGAATACATCTTCAATGTTTTTTTATCTCTCTATAAACTAAAGGATAAATAAAAATTTCATGTTGTTTTAAGAAAGGGCTAAATAGATAGTATTATCGTTTAGCTTTTTTGTTTTTTTGTCTAAGATAAAAAATACCAGTAATAAGTATTAAAACTACAAATAAGCCACTCCAATACCAATAATAGGTGTTTTGAGATAAAGCAATAGGGGAGTTGTCTCCAATTAAAATTAAAGATCCCCAGTAAAAAGGAGATAATTCACTACCATTATGCGTTTGTATATAGTTTAATTTAGCATTACGTAAAGCAGATGCTTTAGTTTCTCCCTTATCTAGTTTTTTGTAAAAATCCAGCATCAATTCCTGGCTAGATTTATCATTGGTAGCCCATAAAGAAGATACTACGCTTTTTGCGCCAGAATGAAAAAAACCTCTGGCAAGACTCATAACTCCTTCGCCCTGTTTTAATTCTCCTAAAGAAGTTTTACAAGCACTTAACACCACCATATCCGATTGATTTTTAGTAGCGTAAATTTCATGTAAAGATAACTTTTGATCCCTAAAAGCAATCCAGGGATCTGCAATATCCCCAATGTCGGCATGTGTAGACAGGTGGATAACCTTATATTCTTGAATAGTATCCAGAAAATTAGCTTTGGTAGCCTTTTCTTCAAGGAGTGTATCACCGCTGCATAATCCTGCAATCGAGAGTACTTCGTCTTTACTAAGTGGCAGCTCTCCTAATTTGTCGTTAGAAAAAGTTACGGGAGCAAAACCTATAAACGGGTACTTTGAAGTAGTTGTAACCTGTTCTTTTCTATCCAGGTACGACATCGAATAGGCATAGCGTATCTCGGCATCTTTTATAAAATAACTATGCGGTTGTGCAGAGGTAGTTAATGCATCAAAAGATATTTGTTGTAAAGTATAATCTGGCACTATAGTTACTTTTTTTTCTTTAATAAGAGTATAAACTTGTTGCGGTACTAATTTTTGAAATATAATATTTGCATTTTTTTGGTACCTAGTTAATTGCTTTTGATTAGCAAACCATTGCGAAGATTGCTTGCGTAAAAGGCTAATATTCTCTATAAGTACAGGAACATCCTTAATCTCAAAAAAAACAGATTTGTTAGAGGTAGTAAGTAAACCATACCCTTGGTCTTTATCGAGTATGTATTGTAGTACCACTTCATCCTCTAAAATGTATTTTGTGGTAAAAGCAGAATATGGCAATACCGCTATCTTTTTTTTACTTACAGCATATTCCGGGTATATTTTGGATATAGAATCTACAAATTGTTCGTACACACGCTTATTTTGATATACTTTTTCTTTTATAATCTGGATACTATCTTTAGATAGTTTTTGAGAAGTATTTAATTCGTTTTCGGATAGATATATTTTTTGCTTTAGTGCAAACTCTCGTTTTGCTATTACTACAGGTAGTTTTGTATTTTCTTTAGCTTGCTCATTGGTGATATCTTCCAGTAATAATAACGCCTTATTTTTTTCCATAAAATAATAGGCTTCTTCTGATTTCTTAAGTAGATAACAAGTTTCTACTGCTTTCCTATATAAAGACGCTCCTTGCTCTCGCCAAAACAATTTAGATTTATACTCGGTACTTTCAAAACGAATAATATCTACTAGTCTGTCTGCTAATTTGAAAGTTTTTAAAGCTTGTATGAGGTGACTTTTATCATTATCATGATGATAATATTGCATCCACCCATTGGCTTTTTGGATGAGGTGATGTAATAAATCATATTTGTTAACTGTTACCTCTAATTCTTGAATTGTTATCAAATTTTTATATCCTGAATTTTTATCATTAGAAACAGAATAGTCAATTGCTTTTTGATATGCCTGTAATCCTTTAATAAAATCTTTTTGTTCTATGTATAAATCGCCCATATTTTCATGTGCGGGAGTGAAATTTGGGGCTACAGAAATTGATTTTTGTATATAAAATTGTGCACTATCTAATTTTCGTAAATTATGGAATGATACTCCAAGACTATTATAGGTAATTGCTTTGTTATAAGAATCGCTAGAATATAAATTTTCTAAAGTTTTATGAAAAAAGAAATTAGCTTGCAGATATTTTTTAGTTTTAAGTAACCGATTTCCTTCTATTTGATAGATATAGTTTTTATGACGTATTGTATTAAATGAAACCAAATCTAAAATAGAGTCTGCCTTTTGTAAATTTGATTGAATTTCTGAAGAATATTCTTCATACCCCATTAGTGAATATGTATCTGCTAGTTGTATATATCCATCTATTATATTTTTTTGATAAAGTTTATCGCTTCCAGCTAGTTCAATTCCTTTTTCTAAAATATGTAAAGCTTTATGAAAATCTCCGATTTTTGTATAAGTTTCCCCTAGTGCTATGTGAGAAAAGAGGAGTCTTTTTTTAGTTCCATCTGCCTTGATTATTTCAGAATAATACTTTATGGCTTCAAAAAAATCATGCTTTCTAAAGCTGAAATGACCTAAATTGTATAAAGTCTTATTTAACGATTGTTGATCAATGTTAGATATTGCTTTTTTAATGTTTTTTGACTTCTCAGTATAAAAAAATGCTTTTTCTAAAAGAGTAATATCTTTAATGATATTCCATTTTTGGAAATACCACAATCCGTATTCATGGTAATGATCTGCTATTTCAATCGGAGGTAAAATTTTTGTAGCATTGTTGACAAAAGAGTCAATTTTCTGTTCAGCTATTTCTAAAGGAATATTGGGGGATAATTTTTTTTGAAAAATTTTGTAATCTTGTGAATAAGAAAAAAAAGTAAATAAATATAAATAAACAACGAGTCTGTATTTCATGTAATAAAATTATAAATTTATTATAGGAATACAAATTCTATGGAAGAGAAAAATTTGTAGTTATTTAAAATAAAAAGTAGTTATTTAAAATAAAAAAAAGAGTACCAGATCTGTTATGTATTTGGTACTCTTTTTTTATGGTTTCTTTTAAAATTTAAGATTTTCTGTACTATAATTAAATATTTCTATTCTAATGATTTCGTACTAATACGTTTCCATCCATTATAGATGCTTGTATTCTTTGTAAGCTATGTGTAGTAAGCATTATTTGATTCTTAAGATCAGAAACAGAAAGCTGTCTATCATATAATTCTGCTACTTTTGCTGTAACATAGGCAGCAGAAAAAGAGGTTCCGATAGGATGAACGGTTTCTATTCGATTTCCTGCTTGCATATTAAAAACAAGATTATAACCATCCAAAGGAGCAACGAGATTTATATTCTCAGAACCATAGTTAGATTTATGGATTATAATCCTATCTAATATGTCTTGTACTCCCCAATGATTTTGTTGTTCTGATTCTAACTCATACCCACCAATTGCTATTGTATTATCTAGCCTATAACCCGATGGAAAATGCATATTCTCGATTTCGTCTGTATTTAGCCCAAGGTTACCAGCAGAGGTAATTATTAAAGTATTATTTTTTACATCATCCATTAAATTTCTTAAGATAGACTGTTGGTTTCTTCCATACCAACCAAAACTCATATTGATTATATGAATATTGGTAAGTTTTGATATATAATTCATTCCGCAAACAACATCAAAATAGGTCGCTTTTCCTCTTTTATCAAATGCTTTAACAGCTAGTATATTATATGGAGTATTGGTAATGTCTAATTCTGTAGTAATAACTTTGGCAACAATACTTCCATGACCATGATCATCTTGTATATCTTTATCATGGTTTACAAAATCCCAACCAGAAATACCAGAAGCACCATTATTGGTGTTTTGTGTATTATATAGAAATTGTCCAGAGAAATAACTATAATCTATACCTGTATCTAAAATCGCAATATTCACAAT
Source organism: Aquimarina sp. (assembly GCF_977115655.1). NCBI lineage: Bacteria > Pseudomonadati > Bacteroidota > Flavobacteriia > Flavobacteriales > Flavobacteriaceae > Aquimarina > Aquimarina sp. The sequence goes on along the minus strand of NZ_CDSBKO010000031.1, from coordinate 30,880 downwards.
ATCTGGACTACTATTGGTTGCAATTTTAGAACTCATAGAGCTAGAGTATAATCCTGACAAAGGATTGTTACTTATATTAATATAAAACTGAAGATCTCCTTCTACACCTCCTTCAGAAGCGTTACTATCCAAATTTTTAACGAGCTCTTCAACTCCCAAAAAACCAATTTGTGTAATACCTATAGTCCATAATTCTGGGCCATTAGGATCACAGTCACAAACTTCGATGCTTTGTATTGTGAATTTGTGTCGAGCTTGGATAGTATCTCTTATTGCCTGTTTTTGATTTGAAGGTAATAATGGGTTGTTAAACTTAATTACTATTTGATTATTTACTATGTCAGGTATAGGAACAGTCCCTGTACTTTTTGTAATATTTTGGATACTATCTTTTTCAACAAAATTTCCCTCATCTGTAGTACAGCTCCAAATTGCTAAAAGACATAATATTGTAATTAATTTCATACTTTTTTTCATGTTCTTTAAATTTTAATATATCAAAGCATAATTTTCTTCCCCAAGAGCTTTGATATGTTTTTGGTTTATAAATATTTGCAAACAAGAGCGCAAAATAAATAAAATGTTACCCTTTTACTGTTATTATTTTTTCGGTTTTATAAACATTAGAATGAACTCATCTTGACTTTTTGTTTTTAACCGAAAATAAGTTGAAATTTGACCAGATAAAGCACTTTTTGAAAGCTATAGCAGCGCTACGGGTAAGAAAAGTAATAAAATATGGGTGAATTTCAGCCATTTTTTTAGGAAATAGAAAAAGTCAAGATGAGTTCAATATAAAGAAGATGAAATCAAAGAGTTTATATAGTATATTTTTATTGTTTTTTTAAGGAGGGAGGTAAACATCATACATTTTTAATAAATTAGGTTTTCCCCCTGTACAAATCTCGAAATTATATCTAAGTTTGTAGTATGGTATGTTGGTAAAGCCACAAATAGTACCCAAATTTAGATCTAACCTAACCAATCTTTGTAGTACATGAGTACCCAAAAGTACGATAATTATTTATTAGAAAGCCTTGTTAATGGTAATGAGGCGGGAATCAAAGATATTTATAAAAAAGTATACCCAAAAGTTTTTACCTATGTACGAACCCATGATGGTACAGAGCACGATGCTAAGGATGTTATGCAAAAAGCACTACTACAATTATCTGTTAGAGCACAAGCAAAAGATTTTGCAATAACCTCTAGTTTTGAAGGCTATTTTTTTACTACATGTAAAAATGTTTGGCGACGAGAAGTTAAAATTCATAAATCCAGGGTAACAAATTCTACAGTTATAGATCTGGTACATGAAGAAAGAGAAATAGCTTTAGCAGCTTATGAGCAAGAAAAATGGGAATTGTTTCAACAAAAACTAGAAGAAATCTCAGAAAATTGCAGAAAAATACTTCAGTTTTTTTTTAATAAGATACCATATTCTAAAATTGCAGATACATTAGGGTATGCTACAGAAAATACCGTTAGACAACGTATTTTTAAATGTAAGTCAAAGCTTAAAGAAGCCATACAAACCGATTCTCGATATAATGAATTAAAGGAGTTATGAATAATTTAGAGAAAGAAATAGAAATGTATCTGAACGGAGAGATGACCCTGGAAGAACAGAAAGCTTTTGAAAAAAAAATAGAGTCAGATCCCGTTGCACAAAAAGAATTTAAAATATATAAGGAAATGCATACCTTATATAATGATGCAGATTGGGAGGTATCCAATAATGCTGCTCAAAACGATAAAATTACTACCTATGAAACTTTTTTAAAAAGCGAAAAAGGAAAATCGATAGCCAAAAAAATACAAAAAGCAGAAGATGCCTATTTTAGTTCTTCTTCTACAAAAATTAAAAAGATAATAGTGTATGCAGGATCTATAGCCGCATTGTTGGTAATAGGTTTATTTGTTTTTATACAATTAAATAAAGATATAGATGCTAAAAGCTTATATGCCGAGTACAAAAACTGGAATGACCTTCCGTCATTAAGCTTAAGGGATGGCGTTACAAGTTTATCTGAAGGAGAAATACTTTTTAGAAAAAAGGAGTACGATGCAGCATTACCAATATTTAATTCTTACATATCCAAAAACTCAATACAGAGCAATCCACAAGTTTTATTATATATAGGAGTTACTCAATTAGAATTAGATAAAAACGAAGCAGCGATAAAAAGTTTTGAAAAATTACTTGGCAGCAAGACACTGGATGCGTCAAAAGCATATTGGTATCTTTCTTTAACTTATTTAAAGATAAATAAAGTTGAAGAAGCTAAAAAGCAGTTACAAAACCTGTCAAGAAAACCTCAGGATTATAAATATAAAGAAGCAAAAGAACTTTTAAACAGGTTACAGTGAGCATTTTTTTATCTGCCGGAATAAAATTATAGACGTTTTTTTATACGAAGAAGGCTAAAACAGCCGATTTATTTTACTATTACTACTTTTTTCACTCATAAATTGCCTGAAAAATATTGTCGTTTGTGCAAGAAACACTTTTTTAAAAGATCTATAAAAGTATATTTATTTTACCCTTTTATGATCTATGAAAACTTTTTTAAAGAATAAAAATAAGCAGTAAGACAAATGTTTTTTGAACCTAAACAAAGCATAAAATTATATTGTTTTTAGAAACGTAATATTAGAAGCCTAGGTTAAAGGGATAAAAAAATGCGCCTTAAGGCGCATTTTTACTAGGATTATCGTGGTTTTTGATCTGTAGCGAGAGGGGGGCACGATCCCCCGACCTCCGGGTTATGAATCCGACGCTCTAACCAGCTGAGCTACCTCGCCAAATTTCTTATTACAACAAAACAAAACGGCTTTAAATCGTTTTATTAAGCAGAGCATTTTTTGTAGTACTCTTTAAGAGGGTGCAAATATAAAAACAAATTAGATTGTGGCAAACATTTATGGATAATTAATTTTTTTTTCAATGTACTTTTATAGTATATAATTAATCTATATATTGGCTTACCAACAATTATATGATATGTCTGAAAAAACAAAATATGAACTTGAATTTGTGGTACAGTCATCACCGCAATTATTATATCAATATATTTCAACACCATCTGGGCTATCAGAGTGGTTTGCAGATAATGTAAACTCCAGAGGAGAGCTATTTACATTTATTTGGGATGACTCTGAAGAGGAAGCAAAACTCCTAAGCCGAAAAAGTGGAGAGAGAATTAAATTTAGATGGATAGAAGATGAAGAAGAAGGAAACGATTATTTTTTCGAATTACGTATTCAGGTAGATGAAATAACCAAAGATGTTTCTCTTATGATTACAGATTATTCTGAAGAAGATGAGATTCCTGAAAGTAAAATGCTTTGGGATAATATGATTAGCAACCTTAAACAAGTTTTGGGTTCGGCATAAGCTTTCTTTTTACACATTAAATTTTAAAACCCATAAAATAAACTTTATGGGGCTTTTTTTATGATTAATATTAATGGAAATTTATTAGAGGACGATAACGCATTGCTTACTATTCATAACAGGGGATATAACTATGGGGATGCGTTATTTGAAACTATTCGGGTTAATTCTGGAAATATTTTATTTTGGGAAGACCACTATTTTAGGTTAATGGCTTCTATGCGTATTCTTAGGATGCAAATACCAATGCAATTTACTCCAGAGTTTTTGCAACATGAGATTATAGATATTGTTTCAAAAAATGGGTTAAGCAACAGTTCGGCAAGAGTAAAGTTAATGGTACATAGGGTAGCAGGTGGGTTATATACCCCTTTGTCTAACAAAATAGAATATACGATATCGGTTTCGGCTTTGCAATCTGGTTTTTACACAATTACAGAAAAAGAGTATGAAATTACTTTGTTTAAGGATCATTATGTAGCAGCAGATCTTTTATCTACTTTAAAATCAAATAACAGATTGATAAATATTCTTGGAGGAATTTTTGCTAAAGAGAATGGGTTTGATGGTTGTTTACTTTTAAACTCTAATAAAATGATTGTTGAAGCTTTAAACGGCAACTTGTTTTTGGTAAAAGGAAACACTATAAAAACTCCTCCTTTGACAGATGGGTGCCTTAAAGGAATTGTAAGAACACAATTGTTGCGTATTCTTGATAAACTGCCAGAATATCAATTAGAAGAAGCTTCTATCTCTCCGTTCGAATTACAAAAAGCAGATGAATTATTTATTACTAATGTAATTACAGGTATTTTGCCTGTAACAAAGTTTAGGAAAAAGAGCTATGGATCAAAAACCAGCAAAAGATTATTAGGGATATTAAATACCAGAGTAAGGTTGGGGGATTAATTATAGGCGGGATTTTCTGGAGCATTGGACCAAAGCATATATTCCCCACCTAATTCTATCATTTTTTCTTTCCAGAAAGTATCATAGGATTTACCAAAAATATTCTTTTTGTAATTGTTTTCAACAATGACCCAGGAATTAGCTTCCAATTCTTGGTTTAATTGTTTTGAATCCCAACCAGAATATCCCAGAAAAAACCTGATTTCATTAGGGGTTATTTTGTTTTCGGTAATAAGCTTAGAAACAATAGCAAAATCTCCGCCCCAATAAATACCACTGGATATCTCAACGCTATTGGGTATTAAATCTGGTACTTTATGTATGAAATACAGATTATCCTGCTCTACGGGACCACCATTGTATATTTTAAATTCGGTTTCTATTTCGGGGATTAGATCAGCAAGAAAATAGTCAAGGGGTTTATTCATTATAAACCCAATAGACCCTTGATCACCATGATCTGCCAAAAGAACTACCGAGCGATTAAAAGAGACATCCCCTATAATAGACGGCTCTGCTATTAATAAATGTCCTTTTGTGGGTTGAAGTGATATCATGTTGATAATTTTGGTTATCTTAAATCTAAATAATTATTTCTAAAAATCAAAGCTGTAATGTGTTTTTTGTAATCAAATCATAAAAAAAGCCTCCATACAAGAGGAGGCTTCTGAATAATATCGAAAACGAACTGATTAGTTTACTGAATTTGATAAGTCAGCACCAGCTTTGAACTTAACAACGTTTTTAGCAGCGATTTTAATAGTCTTACCAGTTTGTGGGTTTCTACCTTCTCTTGCAGCTCTTTTTGATACTGACCAAGATCCAAATCCAACCAAAGAAACACGTCCTCCTTTTTTAAGAGTACCTTCAACGTTTCCTAAGAAAGATTCTAAGGCTTTTTTAGCCGCTGCCTTAGTAATTCCAGCGTCAGCTGCCATTGCATCGATTAATTCTGTTTTGTTCATAATTCTGTTTTTAAATTAATTGTTGGTTAAACCAATCTTTATGTTAAACGCTTTACAAATTTATACGGATTTATGATTCATGCAAGCATTAGCCCAGTAAATACAGGGATTTGTTGATAACTCAATACGATTGTTAATAACCAATGTTGTTTTTTATAGATTCTTTAACCCTTATTATACATAGGATTTAACTCATTTTGGCATCTCTGTAAAAGTCATACCCGTTTAGCAAAGCTTTGGACTCCATTACTTTTTTACCAGGTAATTGAAGTTGGTTCACTAAAATATACCCGTTTTGTACAGCAACCTTGATAATTGAATCTTCAATAATAATCTTTCCTGTTTTATAATTATGGGTTTCTGATACAGGGCTGGCATTATATATTTTTATAGTCTCAGATACCCCTTTATTATACAAATTGCACCATGCGGCAGGGTAGGGGCTTAACCCTTTTATTAAATTGTATATAGTGTTAATATCCTCTTCCCAATTAATTTTGGTGTTCTCTCTATTTAATTTATAAGCTGTTTTAAAAGTATCTTCTTTTGGTTGAGGTTTAACACTTGCAGAATCATTTTCTATGGCTTTTATAGTTTCCAAAACAAGTTTAGCGCCCTCTGTCATAAGTTTGTCGTGCAATATGCCAGCAGTATCCTCATCGTTTATGCAAACTTCTTTTTGAAATATAACATTACCAGTATCTATTTTTTCATCAATAAAAAAAGTAGTAATCCCGCTTTTTTTCTCGCCATTAATGATTGCCCAGTTTATTGGTGCTGCTCCCCGATAATCTGGTAAAAGAGAAGCGTGCAAATTAAAAGTGCCATATTTTGGCATATCCCAGACTATCTTTGGCAACATTCTAAATGCTACAACAATATTAAGATTTGCTTTTAAAGAAGTTAATTCTTCAATAAATTTTTCATCCTTAAGATTGGTAGGTTGAAGGACTTTTAAATTTTTGGAGGACGCATATTCTTTTACTGCTGAAGCTCTAAGTTTTCTGCCTCTGCCAGCAGGTTTATCGGGTGCTGTAATCACGCCAACAACATTATATTTATGTTCTATTATTATTTTTAGGGTTTCGACAGCAAAATCTGGCGTTCCCATAAACAGGATTCTTAAATCTCTCATTGGTTCTGTACTAATTGATAGTTGTTGTCAGTATTGATTTTTATAATTTGATGTGTGTTCATTTCTTGTAAAACCCTTAACAATAGTTTTTCAGAATATGGTAATTGTGCCAGTAAATCTCTTGAAGATAAGTTTTTTATCGCTAAAAGCTTTAATATATCTTCTTGTATTTTATTAAGATTTGTAAAATCAGAATTAGTTTTGTTAATAATACAAGAACTGCATATACCACAATCTTTTGTTTCTTTCTCTCCAAAATAATGAAGTAATTGTTTGCTTTTACATATCCTGTTATTTTCAGTAAACTCTATAATAGCGTTTATTTTTTTTATTTTAGAAGCATTTTGTCGTATAAGATGATGTTTTATACGATTTATGGTATGGTCATCTTCTCTGGGGATCAAAAAAATAATTTCGGCATCAGAGATGTGGTGGGTAAACTTCAATAATCCTGCCTCATGCAATGTGTTGAGAACAGCAATAATTGTAGATTCTGGAGTATTGATTTTAGAAGCAATAAGGGGGAGGCTAATTTCTACCTCTTCATCAAAAACCCCTCCGTAGGTTCTTAAAATAGCTTTAGCTATGAGTTCATGGTTTTTATTGTTCTCCATAAACTCCAAAAACTGATTACCTGTAGTTGTAATATGAACACTACTTTTTTTGGTAAACCGTTGTGTAAACCGGATAACCTCGCAACGATCTAAAAATTGAAGGGTATTATAGGCTTTTAAAGTATTAAAATTGTATGTTTTGCAAAATGTATTAAACTCAAAATCATGAATGCTTTGTTCACCTTCCCCATAAGATATTCGAAAATAATTGCAAAGTTTTCTATACACCAATTTTACGGTATCTATATCTGGTAATACTTTTATAAATTGATTGTTTAATCGTTGATTGTCATTTTCATTTTTTAACAGAAAAGCAAAAGATTCTTTTCCATCCCTTCCTGCTCTTCCCGTTTCTTGAAAATAACTTTCTATACTTTCGGGAATAGTATAATGGATTACGGTACGAACATTTGATTTGTCGATTCCCATTCCAAAAGCACTTGTGGCTACCATTACCCTAATATCCTCTTTTAGCCATTGGGTAAATCGTTTGGCTTTCTTTTCGGCATCTACACCTCCATGATAGTATGCACAAGGGTATCCGTTTGCGTTAAGAAAATCACTTAATTCTACAGCAGATTTTCGGTTTCTTACATATACGATCGAAGTACCGGGGTAGGTATTTAATATTTGGGTAAGTTTATAATTTTTATCGACTACTTTTTCTATCCGGTATCCAAGATTAGATCTAAAAAAAGATTGTTTCCATATTTTTGGTTGAAAAAGATCCAGCTCGGTAATAATATCCTCTATAACTTCTGTGGTGGCAGAAGCCGTTAAAGCTATCATTGGTACAGAGGGGTGTATTTTTCGTAGTATTTCTATCTTTTTATAGGAAGGCCTGAAATCGTTTCCCCACTGCGAGATACAATGCGCTTCGTCTACCGCAATAAGGTTAATATTCATTTTTTTTAAACGCTCTTGCACAATATCTTGTTGTAACCGTTCTGGAGATAGATATAAGAACTTATAATTACCGTAAATACAATTATCTAAAAGAGTATCTAGTTCAGTATATTTGATACCACTGGGTAATGCAATAGCTTTAATATTTTTTTGTTGCAGGTTTTTTACCTGATCCTCCATTAATGCTATTAATGGAGAAATAACTATACAAATACCATCTTTTAATAAAGCAGGGATTTGAAAACATACTGATTTTCCTCCTCCTGTAGGTAACAAAGCAAAAGTATCATCTCCTTCCAGTACAGAGTTAATGATTTTTTCCTGAAGAGGCCTGAAAGTATTATGATTCCAATAATGTTGCAATATTTGTAAAGGAGTAGTCATTATAAAACGTTTTGTAATATAAAATCACTACGTTCTTTAATATTCCCAAAAGGAACCTCTGTACAATGATATCCAAAATTGTTATATGCTTCATAAAGATGATGATGTATGCGTAGTGCCTGATCAAAACTTTCGTAACGTTCATTATCTGTTTTATGGATATCTTCCCAGGGGGGGAGTAAAAACACATGATCATATCTGTATTTTTCACATGCGGTCATAAATTCTGCAGGATAGGATTTATTAATATAGTTCATATATGCAATTACATCAGGGATACCTCTGTCAAAGAATATTCTGGATGTTGACATTTTGGTCGCATCGGTATATTGTTTTATGCGGCCATCTATAAGTTTTTGACTAAATAATAAAGGATCTTCCAAAAATAACTGATCTATACCTTGTTGTTGCGCTTCCAGAGTAACTTGCCTTGATATCTCATGAAGGCAATTTTCTCCAATTAATTCAAGATATTCAATGATTGTGGTCTTTCCTGTAGAAGGCCCCCCTATGATAACAATTTTTTTCTTTGCCAAAGGAATAATTTTACTGCAAATTTCGTAATTATAAAAGGATTATGAAAATCATATTGCAATAAGTATAAAGCTCTGTTAAAGTTATATCATAAAAGTGAAATTTTACTAACTTTCTTAACAAGAATAGAAAATTTGTTTATTTAGACTATTTAAATATTAATCTTAAAATTAAAACCCATGCCCGTTTATAATTTAAAAATCAATGGCACCTCACATAAGGTAGAGGCAGAACAGGATACACCGCTTTTATGGGTGTTACGAGATCATCTGGATATGGTTGGTACAAAGTTTGGCTGTGGTATTGGTCAATGCGGAGCGTGTACCATACATGTAGACGGATCTGCTGTCAGAAGTTGTTTGTTGCAAGTTTCTGGAGTAGAAGATATGGAGATCACAACGATAGAAGGTTTGTCTAAAGATACGCTACACCCCGTTCAGGAAGCATGGAAAGAAATAGATGTTCCGCAATGTGGATACTGTCAGGCAGGACAAATAATGTCTGCAGCGGCATTTTTAAACCAAAATAAAAATCCGGATAAAAAAGAGATCAGAGATGCCATGAGTGGTAATATTTGTAGATGCGCTTCTTATAATAGAATAGAAAAAGCGGTAGAACTTGCCGCTGGTAAATTGAGTTAATCTAATTAAATAAATAATAAAATGAAAAATTCTATTTCAAGTCCTTTTAGCAGAAGATCTTTTTTAAAAACATCGGCATTAGCAGGCGGAGGAATGTTAATTGGATTTAACCTGTTTCAGGCATGTAAACCAGAAGTGACACCTCCTGTTGATATTTCTCAATTAAACTTTAATGATTTTAATGCTTTTATCAAGATAGCAGATAACGGAATGGTAACTATTTTTTCACCAAATCCCGAAATCGGACAAGGAGTAAAAACTTCTATGCCTATGCTTATTGCAGAAGAACTGGATGTGTCCTGGGACAATGTTCACGTTGTTCAGGGAGCATTAGATACCAAAAATTTTACCAGGCAAGTAGCAGGAGGAAGCCAGTCTGTTAGACATGGTTGGGAGCCGTTAAGGCAAACAGGAGCAACAGCAAGACAAATGCTTATTAACGCAGCTGCAGCAAAATGGGGAGTGGAAGCATCAGAATGTACAACAAAAAATGGAGTGATTACCAATGCAAAAGGGGATACGATAGGATATGGAGAAGTAGTTAAAGAAGCAGCAATTTTAAAAGTTCCTGAAAATGTAATATTAAAAGACCCAAAAGATTTTAAAATTATAGGAAAAGACATTCCTAATGTAGATATAGATAAAATTATTACAGGAAAACCTCTTTATGGGATAGATTATAAAGAGCAAAAAATGGTATTGGCAAGTGTGTTAAGACCTCCTGCTTTTGGTAAAAAAATGGTTGATTGTAATGATGCAGAGGTTAAAGCTATGCAAGGGGTGATAGATGTAATTAAGTTTGGGGATAAAGTTGCTGTTTTGGCAAAAGATACATGGACTGCAATGAAAGCTAAAAAAGCCTTAAAAGTTAATTGGACCCCGGATACTAAATTAGAAAGTACAGAGGAACATGATAAAATATTGAAAAACCTTTTGGATGGTAAAGAGTTTACAACCTTACGTGCAGATGGAGATGTAAAAAAAGCCTTTGCCGAGGCAGATCAAATAATTGAAAGAGTGTATGAATCCCCGTTTTTGCCACATAATTGTATGGAACCAATGAATTTTTTTGCAGATGTTACCGCAGATAAAGTACGTTTAGTAGGGCCAATACAAACACCAGAAGGAACTGCACAAAGAGTTGCAGAATTATTAAAGAGGGATGTACAAGATGTATCGGTAGAAATGACCAGAATGGGAGGTGGGTTTGGAAGACGCCTTTATGGGGATTTTGCTTTAGAAGCTGCAGAAATATCGAAGATCGCACAAAAACCGGTAAAAGTAATATATTCCAGAGAGGATGATATGTCTGCCGGTATATACAGACCAGCTATTAAATATAAAATTAGTGCCTCGGTCAAAGATGGCAATATTACAGGGTATCATCTTAAAGAAGCATCTGTAAATTCAAATATGTATGGATTGATTCCCAATTTTTTTCCGGCAGGAGCTATAGAAAATTATCAGGTAGATGTGGCAAACTATACCAGTAATATTACTACAGGGGCATGGAGGGCACCATATACTAATTTTTTATCTTTTGCAGAGCAGAGCTTTTTTGATGAACTGGCAGAACTGTTAGAGATAGATCGAATCCAGCTTCGCTTAAATTTATTGCAAAAAGTAAAAGGAACTACAGACGAAAGGATTCAATATTCGCCAGAAAGATTAGAAAAAGTAATTCAGGTCGCAGTAGAAAAATCCGGATGGGGCAAAACAAAACAAGGTGTATATCAAGGATTTAGTGCATATTATTGCCATAATACTCACGTAGCCGAAGTTGCAGATGTTGTACTGGAAAATGATATCCCGGTAGTTAAAAAAATTACATGTGTAGTAGATTGTGGTATCGTAGTAAATCCATTGGGGGCCAAAAACCAAATTGAAGGAGGAGTAATAGATGGTGTAGGACATGCAATGTACGGGGATTTTTCTTTTAAAGAAGGAGAACCGCAAGATAAAAACTTTAATACCTATCGTTTGATACGTTTAAATGAAACCCCAATGGTCGAAACCCATTTTATAGATAATGATTTTGCCCCCACAGGACTAGGTGAGCCAACCTTACCACCTGCAGGAGCAGCTGTTGCCAATGCAATAAAAGCAGCCAAAGGAGTGCGATTGTATAAACAACCATTTATTAATAATATGAATTACAAAGCACCACTGGGATAGTATTTTTATGACGCATGAATTTAAAAAAATAATAGAAGGTTATAAAAAAGCCAAGCAGCTCAAAATACCGGCTGTTATGGCTACAGTAGTAGATGTAGAAGGATCTTCTTATCGAAGACCAGGAGTGGGAATGTTGATACTTCAAAATGGAAAAACAACAGGAGCAGTTAGTGGTGGTTGTGTAGAAAAAGAAGTATTAAGACAAGCACAATCTGTTTTTGTCTCAGGAAAACCAAAAATAATGACCTATGATGGCAAATACCGTTTAGGGTGCGAAGGGGTATTGTATATTTTAATTGAAAAACTAGAGGCAACTACCAATACTATTGCAGAGATACAGAAACATCTAACATTAAGGATCCCCTTTGAAATTAGTTCCTGGTATTCAAAAACCGAATGCAGTTCTCCAACAATGGGATCTGTTATTAAATTTAAAAATGGAAATGAATTTTCTTTTTCAGAAATTAATCAGTCAGATCTTACCTTAGATATTTTTAAAAGAGATATACTACCATGTTTCAGGTTGTTTATTATAGGAGCAGAACATGATGCAGCAGAACTCTGTAAATTAGCTAGTGCAACAGGATGGGAAGTTATTGTAATAGGATCGCCCAAAAATCCCAAAAAAACAGAAGATTTTCCCGGGGTACAAGAAATACTGCTAAGCTCTCCAGAGGATTTAAACATTGGACATTTAGATAATCAAACTGCAATTGTAGTAATGACCCATAATTTTGCCAAAGATTTATTATATCTACAAGCTATAAAAGATACCAAACCAATTTATATTGGATTGTTAGGACCAGCGCGTCGACGAGAAAAAATACTTTCTGCCTTTATAGAATATTTTCCAGATGTTCCGGACCCGTTTTTAGATAGTATACACGGTCCCGCAGGTTTAAACCTGGGAGCAGAAACCCCTCAGGAAATAGCTATTTCGATTATAGCCGAAATTTTATCTGTTATCAGAAAACAAAATCCAATACCGCTTCAAGAAAAAAAAGGCGCTATTCATACCAGTTCTAATCAAAAAACTATGGATGCAACATCTGTTAAACCCTAAAATAGCCGTACTTATTCTGGCAGCAGGCTCTTCAAGCAGGATGGGGAGCCCAAAACAATTATTGCCATGGAAAAAAACCACACTAATCGGTCACTCTGTAGAACAAGCACTGGCTTTACAACAAAAATCAGTTTATGTTGTTTTGGGAGCAAATTATAAACTAATTTATAATAAAATACGTCATTTTCCGGTAACTGTAATTCATAACACAAACTGGCAGTCCGGAATAGGATCTTCTATAAGTTTTGGAATTAAAAATATAATACAAAATAATGCGTATTACGATGCTGTATTGATCTTATTAACAGATCAGCCTTTAATAGATAATCAACATTTGGATAGATTAATTACCAAATATAAAACAAATACAAATCTTTTTGTAGCCACCGGCTTAAAAAGCAGAGCAGGAGTGCCCGCTATTATTCCGTCAAGCCATTTTAATCAACTATTGGATTTGAAAGAAGATTTTGGAGCAAGATATATTCTCAAGCAAAATAAAAACAAAGTAGTAGTGGTTTCGGCCTTTGATAAAGGGGCAGATATAGATACACAAAAGGAATATAAAGCAGTATTAAAAACAATTTCGCTATACGATAATCCTTAAAAGTATTTAATTTTATATTTCATAAACTGTATCTTTGACCCAAATTTTGAATTTATGGATGGTAAAAAAGACCAGGAAGAATTTTATAAAAAGCTAAAAACACAACTAGCAGATACAGCGTTATGGCCAACAGTATATTTATACAAATTTATAGTACCCACAGATAATAGTAAAATAAGCCAAATAGAAACGATTTTTGATAACCATGGTGCAGTGATTACTACCAAGCAATCAAAAAACGGCAAGTATACCAGTGTATCTATAAATGTACGAATGAAAAACCCGGACTATGTAATTATAAAATATAAAGAAGTAATTTCTAAAGTAGAAGGCGTAATATCTTTATAGTACAAAAAAACAGGATAGCTTAATATAAAACAAGATGGTCAAGTCAAAAAAGTTCTAAAACCACTTTGAAAAGCAAATAAATTTAATAATCGCACTATATACTTAGTTTTATTTTAGTATTTTGCGAACCAAATTATAGAATAGTCCAAAAAATAATCAATTGCTAAAGAAAATCTATATAAGTTTATAAAAGAAATACTTATAGATTATTTTCAAAAATTCACATTAGCAGCACTATACATATTGATTTTTAAAACTATTTCTACACAATTTTTACATACATTTTATGGATATATATAATATAGAATACAATACTGAGCGTGAAAAGCTTATTATTCCGGAATATGGTCGTCATTTACAAAAAATGATTAACTATGCTGTAGCTATTGAAGATAGAGAAGAACGAAATAAAGTAGCTAAGTCTATTATAGCAGTGATGGGAAACCTACAGCCACACCTTCGTGATGTACCCGAGTTTCAGCATAAATTGTGGGATCAATTATTTATAATAAGTGATTTTAAACTGGATGTTGATACTCCTTTTCCGGTATTGACCAAAGAAAAATTACAAGAAAGACCAGAACCATTAGATTATCCTCAAAATTTTCCGAAATACCGTTTTTACGGAAATAACATCAAAAGGATGATAGATGTGGCAAATAGTTGGGAAGACGGAGATTTGAAAAATGCCCTTACCTTGACCATTGCAAACCACATGAAAAAATGCTATCTGAATTGGAATAAAGATACCGTAGAGGATAGCGCAATATTTAATCATCTTTATGAATTGAGCGGTGGAAAAATAAATTTGAAAGGTAGTGATGAAGACCTTACAGATTCTACCAATTTAATGAGAAGTAAAAAGAAAAAACATAGCACTAGTAGTAATAGCGGAGCTAAAAAAAATTATCGAAGCAATAACAATAATAATAGAGGAAAGAAACGCTATTAAATCCAACCTAAAATAACCAATAACTACTTACGATTACATGGGTACTTTTCAGATAGAAGGAGGGCATCAACTTAAAGGTGAAATTACACCTCAGGGAGCTAAAAATGAAGCCTTGCAAATTCTTTGTGCAGTATTACTAACGCCAAAAGAAGTTGTGATCTCTAATATACCGGATATTAGGGATGTAAATAAATTAATAGATATTCTTAGTAATCTAGGAGTAAAGATCCAAAAACTGGGCAAAGGAAAATATTCATTTAAGAGTGACCAGCTTAATTTGCAATATCTGGAGAGCGAACAATTTAAAAAAGAAGGAAGCGGGCTTAGGGGATCTATAATGATTGTTGGGCCTCTCTTGGCCAGATACGGAAAAGGATATATCCCAAGACCAGGAGGCGATAAAATAGGAAGAAGACGTTTGGATACCCACTTTGAAGGATTTATAAATCTGGGAGCAAAGTTTAGATATAATAAAGAAGAGCGTTTTTATGGGGTTGAAGCCCCGGAAGGACTTACAGGCACCTATATGTTACTGGATGAAGCATCCGTTACAGGTACTGCCAATATTGTTATGGCCGCTGTTTTGGCTAAAGGAACCACAACTATATATAATGCAGCTTGCGAACCCTATTTACAACAGTTGTGTAAGATGCTCAATTCTATGGGAGCAAAAATATCCGGAGTAGGTTCAAATTTATTGGTAATCGAAGGAGTGACAGAATTAGCAGGATGTGACCATAAAGTATTGCCAGATATGATCGAAATAGGATCCTGGATAGGACTGGCTGCAATGACCAAGAGCGAAATTACTATTAAAAATGTAAGCTGGGAAAACCTTGGACTTATACCTAATACCTTTAAAAAATTAGGGATTACTATAGAAAAAAAAGGCGATGATATATATATTCCCGCACATAAAAACGGGTATCAAATAGAAAGCTATATCGATGGATCTTTTATGACTATAGCCGATGCCCCGTGGCCAGGTTTTACACCAGATTTACTAAGTATAGTATTGGTAGTAGCAACACAAGCCAGAGGAGAAGTTATGGTACATCAAAAAATGTTTGAAAGCCGTCTGTTTTTTGTAGATAAATTAATAGATATGGGCGCAAAGATTATATTATGCGATCCACACAGGGCAACTATAATAGGTCATGATTTTAAATCCAAATTAAAAGCCACTACAATGGTTTCACCAGATATTAGAGCCGGGATTTCTTTATTAATAGCAGCATTAAGCGCAAAAGGAACATCTACAATTCATAATATAGAACAAATAGATCGTGGATATGAAAATATAGACGAACGTTTAAGAGCAATTGGAGCAAAAATTATTAGAATAGAATAAATAACAAATACCTTTTTTTATAACAAAGCCCCCAATGTGTGTTTACAAACACACATTGGGGGCTTTGTTATACCAGTTATTGTTTGAATTTATATCATTTTCACTTTGAAATTTGTGTGTATAAAAATGAATTTATTTTTTAAATCCGGGTTATACAATTAGAACTTCATGATGAGACTTTGAGCTATCCTAAACATAATGATTTTCTTAGTTTTAGCTATAGTTAGTCTCTCCTGAGTTTATAAAAGGCTATGGTTAAATTGAAAGATCAAGAGTAACGGTTGTATTTGCAGTAGATTAAAGGTGTAATAGATTTTTTATTGTATAATTTTGGTTACATATTCACGACAAAAAAATGTGTTAAAAAGAAGGATTTGCACCTTAAATCAGCCTGTCAGAATAACTACAACACACATAGATTGATGTTCCGCAGGGTGCTGTGAGAACAGGGATATTTTAACCTTCCAACAACCTCCAACCTCCAACCTCCAACCTCCGACATCGGACCTCCGACCTCCGACATCGGACTCCCGACTTCCAACTTCCAACCTCCAACCTCCGACACCCGACACCCGACTCCTGACATCGGACTCCCGACCTCCAACCTCCGACATCGGACTCCCAACACCCAACACCCGACCTCCGACATCGGACTCCCGACCTCCAACCTCCAACCTTGAATCTGTGAAAAATAATATAGTTTTTTGCTATTTAGCCTTTTAGGATAAAGATTTTGGGAAACTCCTCTGCTTCTAAAATCATTAAATATTCTTCAAATATCAAATAAGGTCTATCAAATATCTGCGATAGTCCGGCAAATAACAATTATAACTTTTGTTGTCTGTACAGTTGCTTAATTTTGGCTTTAAATTGTTTAATACAAATATTAAATAACAAGAAACCTAAAATGAAAAAAAGACAAAACAGCGCATGGCTATTGATGGTCGGTTTATTTTCGATTATATGTGTATTATCATGCAAAAAAGATGATGATGGTGTAATAACACCAGTAGTAGAGCCTACAGAAGGATTAAAGATTAGCAGTTTTACTCCAACTCTGGCAGAAACAGGAGCAGAGGTAACTATTACAGGAGCCAATTTTAGTACTACTACAACAAATAATAAAGTAACATTTAATAATATAGGCGCTACAGTTAAAGAAGCAACAGCAACATCTCTAAAGGTTATTGTGCCAGAAGGAGCTACTACAGGTAAAATAAAAGTAAAAGTGGGAGACATGGAGGTAACAAGTACTACAGATTTTACCGTAGTGTTGCCTCCTACAATTACCAAGTTTTCTCCAGAGATTGGTACAATTGGTACAGAGGTAATCCTTACAGGAACAAATTTTAGCCCCACAGTATCCAATAATGAAGTAAAGTTTAATGAAACTGTAGCTACCGTAAATGCAGCTACTACCACTTCGTTAACCGTTACTGTGCCAGAAGGAGCTACCACAGGTAAGATATCGGTAAAAGTTGGAGGTAACACTGCAATTAGTACAGGCGATTTTACAGTAGAGTTTCCACCTGTGATAACAAGTTTTGTACCTGTATCGGGAGAGATAGGAACAGAGGTAATCCTTACAGGTAAAAACTTTAGCACTACAGCTACAGAAAATGAAGTAAAAGTAGGGGAGACAATAGTAACGGTAAGTGCTGCTACCACAACATCTTTAACATTTAAAATTCCTGATGGAGCAACAGGAGGAAAAATTTCTGTAACAACAGGTAGTAAAACAGCAGAGAGTAGTGACCTGTTTACGGTAACCAATATTTGGGTACAAAAAGCAGATTTTGGAGGGATGGCAAGAGATGGAGCTTCGGGATTCTCTATTGGTAATAAAGGATATGTAGGCTTAGGATTTGATAATAACGCTCGTGCCAAAACCAAAGATTTTTGGGAATACAATCCAGAGAATAATACTTGGTCCCAAAAAGCTGATTTTGCAGGGGCAGCAAGAGATCAGGCAGTGGCATTTGTCATAGAGTCCAAAGGAAAAGGATATATTGGAACAGGGTGGACAGATACTAATTTTATTGGTGATTTTTGGGAGTATAACCCAGATACTAATGCCTGGACCAGAAAAGCAGATTTTGGTGGAGGAACCAGAGCAAATGCGGTAGGCTTTTCTATCGGTAACAGAGGATATATTGGTACAGGAATGGGACCCGATATTTTTACAAGAAATAAGGATCTATGGGAGTATAACCCAGATACAGATACTTGGGCTAAAAAGGCAGATTTTGGTGGGGTTGGAAGGACTAGAGGAGCTGGTTTTGCTATTGGTAATAAAGGTTATATCGGATCAGGAGAAGATACAGGTTTTGCCAGAAGAAAAGATTTTTGGGAGTATAACCCAGCAACCGATCAATGGTTTCAAATAGCCGATTTTGGAGGCAATGCAAGGTATAATGCTACAGGCTTTTCTATCGGCAATAAAGGATATTGTGGGCTGGGAACACCATCACAATCAGATAAAGATTTTTGGGAGTATGACCCGCAAGCAAATACCTGGACCCAAGTTGCCGACTATGGCGGGGGAAACCGTGATAAAGCATTTGGTTTTGCTATAGGAAACAAAGGGTATATTGGTACAGGAAATGGCAGATCAGGATCTGGAGCCGGAACCATGACTTTTCAAACAAAAGATTTTTGGCAATATGTTCCTAAAGCAAATTAACCCAGATTATCAATGTCGTTTAGTTAAGAATTTAAACTATTGATTTAAAGTTTGTTAATGGTGGATTCCGTTCTTCAACGGAATGACAAAATAACCAAAACACAATGCTTTCTGCTTGTCATTCCAACGTAGGTTGGAATCCATGATGGAAGTAAAGGGGTATTTTGTTTTTACAGACATTTAATCCTCAAAAAGATACAGCTTAACTAAACGACATTGCCCAGATTATGCAATAGAACTTCGTTATGAAGCTTTGAGATACAATGAACACTGTTGTTTTCTTACTTTTAGCATAGCAGTTTACCCTGAGTTTATCGAAGGGCTATGGTTAAAGTGAAAAACAAAGCAAGGCGACAGTGTTTGCAGTAGATTACAGATGAAATAGATTTTCTATTGCATAATCTGGGATTAATAATCTGTTACAAAATTTAGATAAAGAAGGAGGAGTATTACGACTCCTTCTTTATTAACTTTTTAAAATGAAATGATATGAATTATTCTAAATATTTTTTCTTCGTTTTATTATTTACAGTTTTTTCATGCTCAGAAAAAAGACAAAAACCAGAAGAGAAAAAGGGCATCCATACAATTGAAAAAAAAACCATGAATAAAGATGTAGCTTTATTAACCTATAAAATTACCAAATCAGAAACTACAGGATATGGGTATGCTATTATGATGGATAATCGTTTGTTTATTGATCAACCTACAATCCCAGGGCAACCAGGAAATAAAGGCTTTCAAACAAAAGAAAAGGCTGTTAAAGTAGCAAAACTCGTAATCTATAAAATTAAAAACAATCAATTTCCGCCATCTATAGCCAGAGAGGAGTTAGATAGCTTAAACGTTTTATAAAACATTAAACGTTATGCCAATTCTTCCATAAGTTTGTAGCAAAAGAGATCAAAATGTTTTTAATGTATTGCAGAACTTGCTGTAATGTGATTAGAAAAGTAGTTTTTTAAACTATTACTATCTCTAATAATACAATCTGGAGATTGTGTAATTAAGTTTTCTTCTTTTCTAAATCCCCAGGTAACAGCGATACTATCTATACCAGCATTTTTGGCAGTAAGTATATCTACCTCGGTATCACCAACCAATACTAATTGGTTTAGAGGGATTTTAAGTAAATAGGAAATATCTAAAACTCCTTTTGGATCTGGTTTTTTATATAGGTCTGATTGACCAATAACCGCATCAAATTTAATATCAGGAAAAAAATGATTGGCACATTTATATGTTAAATCATGAAATTTATTAGATAACAAAGCTAATTTTACTCCAGAGGATTGTAATTCGTCTAAAATTTCTAAAATCCCTGTGTATACTCGGGTATGTTGTGTGTACATGTTTTCGTAGAGTAAACGAAATTCATGTAATAAGTTTTCAATTAATTTTTCTTCTCTATGTTCTTCAGGAATGGATCGCGTTATAAGATTTTTAGTTCCGTTTCCGATAAACTCACGATAGTTTTCTATAGTATGTGTTGGAAAATTATTTTTTACCATAAGCCCATTCATAATATGGGTATATACCCCAAGGGTATTTAAAAGAGTACCATCTAAATCAAAAATTACTCCTTTGTATTTCTTTTTTATCGACATATAGCCATTGTTTTTTTACGTTCTAAATATAAAAACTTTTATTTCTGTAAACTCTTACTCTTTGTAAGTTAAACGTTATTTGATTCCTTGTTAATTTTTTATTTCTTAGGGCTTGCTTCAAAAACAAGATATGTTTTTAGCAACATACCTTGGTGTAATCTTATTTTAAGGTTGTTATATTCTTATAAAAGTTAAACATTGTATTGGTATTGGCTACATCTTTTGTTGGGATGTCTTGATAAATACTCCAATGGGATACTATCTTTCCTTGTTCTAGCCTAAACAGATCATATAGGGCAGAATTTTTTTCCAAAAACAATCCTTCACTAATCGAAAGAACAAAATTTCCTTCTCCAAAAACAGCATGTTGTTTTTTATACTGAGAAAATAATGTTTTCTCTCGAATAGTTTGTATAAGATTTTGAAGACCATCCCCAAGTGCTGCATTATGTTGATGAAAATCAGGCTGAAAAAATTGCGGTAGTGCAGCTATTATCTTTTCTGTGGATTGGCTTGTTAGGATATCAAAAAGCGCTGTGATTTTAGACTTATTGATTTTAGTTTTATTTAGGTCTTTTATTTCTGTTTCTCCGTTAAGTAAAGATCTGCCAGATAGGTTTGCAGGAGTCATTTCTGTCATAACATTCCAGTGTTCAGCAATTAAACCGTTATTATCAAAACGAATGATATGAAAGGCAGCTGTTGTATCATAACCAAACGGAGTAGCATTTAGCCATTTATGGTGCATGATTATGTGCTGATTGTCCTCTAACATGCGAATATTCTGGATTGTACTACCGTACTGTTTTAATTTAGGGATCATAGAAAGAAATGCCTCTCTTCCTGAAGCAACTTTTGGATTATGCTGAATATAGTTTTTATCCACCATTTTCTTAATGGTGGATTCATCATAGTTACTTACAGCAGTATAGTATGCTTTAGCCTTCTCTTTATTATCCATCTAAGTAGTTTTTTCAAGTATTATTTTTTTCTTTCTTCATTTCTGTTACAGTCTTTCCTCCAACAGCTATATCATCATCCGGGATTTCTTTTATAGAAACCAGGAATAAATGTTTTGGGATTCCTGTAATATCTGCGGATATATCTGTTAGCTGTTCGATTAATTTCTGTTTCACTTTTTTTTCAAGCGTACCAGATTCAAATGCTATATATGGCATATTATTAAGATTTTAAGTTTATGATTATCTCGTTTTAATTTTTCATACCTCAAAGCTAACCTCAATGGTCAGCTTTGAGGTTGTTCATCAAGAATGGATACTGTGTTTATTTATCGAATACTTATTCATAAGATTGTTAATTAAGAAATCTACTTCGCTTAATTCCCCTGCAGATTCTATATAAGAGTCTGGTCGCACTACAATAATCTGATCTTTATAATATTTGCTGTCTGTCCAAAACCCTTGTTGTGAGTTATCCGGGTAAATTTGTATTAACTTTACAAAATCCGGTACCTCCAAATTTATTTTTTGATCGCTAAAATACAGGAGCGTAAAGTTTGTATAGTTAAGAAGGGAATACAGTCGTTTTTTTTCTTTCCCGTTATTTACTATAAAATCATAAACCCTTGTTCCTGCTATTCCCTTTTGGCTGTAGCGAATACCCATACCTGTTATATTACCAGCTCTGTTTTCTACTATTTTAACATAATCTTTTGCATGGGTACCGGTATTTGAATATTTCGTAGAACGTACAAGCTCTCCAGAGCTTTGAATAACACTTAGAGCTACCGGTTTTCTTTCGCTTTCGTATGCATTAAGCAGATTTGGATTTGCTCCATGATTTTTTATCATGTTTAATTTCCAAATCAGGTTGAATGAATCTGCAAGTCCTGTATTTAAACCTTGCCCACCATTTACAGAGTGAATATGGCAAGCATCTCCTGCAAGAATCACGCGATCCTGGATAAGATATTTTTCTGCAACAGATTCTTTTACAGAAAATTGAGAGTGCCAAACCAGTTCTTTTATTGTAACAGTATGTGGAGCCATTGCGATATTAACTTTTTTCATGGCATCTTCTATCACAAAATCTTTACGATCCATTCTTACATAAAACCTGTCAATATTTCCTTCTCTGGGAATCCATGCAACATCTGATGTTTCTGATTGAAAAACAATGATCTCGGGTACTTTTGAAAAATCTGTGTCGAGTACCGCATCGATTACTGCCCATACAATTTGCGGACGTGTGATCTCGAAGGGGATATTAAAATATTTTCGAACGAAAGAGTGAGAACCATCTGAGCCGATGAGATAATCAGACTTTATAATATCTCCGTTAGAGAGCGTAGCAATACATCCCTGATCTGTAACCTGAATATCTTCTAAGGTTGTCTGGCGTACTACAGAAGCATTAATTGAGTCAAGTTTTTCATTTAGAAGCTTCTCTACAAAGGATTGTCCTAACATTAAAAAATGTTTATGAAAACAACCTTCGAGTGCCTCCCACCAATGAGACTGTCGGGACACAAATTTTCCGTTTTCCCATATAGAACTTGTATTACAGGGTAACCCAAGAGGGTAAAGTTCTTCGAATAGATCTGCGACCTCTAATAGTTGCAGAGTTCGACCGTTAAGTGCATCTGCTCTTCCTACTTGCAGAGGTCCTTCAGACTTATCTATAATCATTGTTTTTAGTCCGGAAAGCTCTGCAAGATAGGCACATGCCAGTCCAACAGGACCGGCCCCTACAATAAAAATATCTGTTTCTGTCGTTATCATTTTGTATATATAAGATGTGGGTTACCAAGCGTATTTTTTCCTACTAATTGTACTCGTCTAAGATGTCTGGGAGCGCCTTTGGTAAAAGGTTCGCGACCATGTAGCAGAGTGCTGTTGTCTGAAAACACGACGTCACCTGTTTCCCATCTGTGGGTATAAAGATATTCGGGGGAATAAAGTGTTTTATTAAGGTTTTGAAGAAAATCCCCGACTTCTTGTTCCGGGATACCTTCGACTTCAAAACCAGGATGATTAACAAAAGATTCATCGGTATCCAAAGGGGGTTCGCAATAGCGAATTACAGAATACTCTCTTTCGGGGTGTTTATTAAGAATTGGAGCGACAGTTTTACTGTCATAAAACTCCATCTTTCGTGAGTAAGTACAACGTACTTTACTCCAGGATTCCAGAGCACTTTCAGAAGCATTTTCTATAATCATTTTTGTATTGCTAAAAGTGGTTCCTCCTTTGTTGTCAATACCAGGGGCACTTACACAATGAAACACTTGAGTTTCTGGGACTTGTTTACGGTACATACCATCCCAATGCATAGGGATATAGGTGTTGTCAAAAATATGATCTTCGGGATTTTCTTGTTCCACAAGTTCCAGAACTTTTCCAAAAGGCCATAAACAAATTTCTCCAAATTTTTCGCAATAGTTCGAGAAATCTTCAGCACTATCAAAGCTTTTAAATCCCCTTAGGGCAATTAGGTGTTCTTTGGATAAAATATCTTTCAATTCTTCTGTACTTAAATCCCGAATATCTTTTTTTTCGTTAACAGGTTCAATCAATAAACCAAATGGATTTAATTTTGTGGTTTTAAAATTCATAATCTGCTCTTTAATTTTGTTGCCTAAAAAATTTGTAGTTTACCTCTTAATTTTGAGTAATAAGTTCATAGTGACTGGAGCGTCCATTTTTGTCTTGAACTAATTTTGTATTTAACTTTTTAGCTTCGCGGTGTTTCATTAATATAAATTTGTTACCGGTATCAACAGCAACAGCATGCCAGGGGGTCATCCATGTTTCGATCCCAATAAGCTGGATCCCTATTTTTTTAGAACCACACGCTTGTGGATGAATAGATAATCGTATGGCGTGAGGATATTTTTCTGCAATCAAAGCAGTCCAGGCATTACTTCTTATAATTGCCAGATAGGCTTTTTCTTTACATTCTTTTTGAATAGAACTTTTAGATCTCGTTTGCCCGGGAACCATACGATCTTCTACTAAAAAACGTGTAAGACCACAATACATTCGATTGGCTTCTATTTCTTCAGGATTGTTGGAGTCTTTACCTCCTTTTTTTATTTTGTCTTTTAAACTTTTTATGTCTTGCCCATAATTTTTTATAAGCTCAGAACGAGCTTGATCAAAATCACTATTAATATTTATATCATCGAGGTTAAAAGTAGAAAGTGCCGTAAGGTTTAAGTCTTCAATAAGGCGATCAATTTCGATTTGATAAGAAGTTACATCTTTTTCAGAAATTCCTACAACATCGCTAAAAACTCTGCCGTCTGAGCATATTATTACTTCAGCTCCCTGTTCGTAAATCTCCTGGATTTGTTTGCATAAACTATTTAAAAATTTAAGTGCCTGCTTTTCTGCCATATCCGGCAGATGTCCTAAAACTTTTGCAGGGTTAGGAGATTTTCCTGGAAATGCAGGTAAGACAAATCTAACTTTCTTTTCTTGCATAATTGCTGTAACCACTTTATCTAAATGTGGTTTATGGCATTTTGTACAAGTAGTAGAGCAAGTGTTTTCAGATTCTACCATTCGCCTAAACTGCATGACTTTGGTCAAAATATTTTTGGCCAGATCTGTAGCTCTGTCAACGCTAATGGATTTGATTAGTTCATTGTTTGAGGTTTTCATAATGATTTGATATTTAAGTTGGTGTTTTTAAATAAACTTTTTTGAAAGAGTTTTTAAATGAAAGGAATACAAAGAGATTTAATCCCTTGTTGAGGTTTTCTTCTCCAAAGGGTTATATTATTGACAAGTATACTTTGTGAGTTTGCTTTGAGGTTGTTGATTAACCTTTGTATAAAAATAGTTTTGTGTCTAGTAAGAATTTTCGTGACACTAATTTCTATCAACAAGTTGTTGTTGATTAATATGCAGGGGTATGCTTTTAAAAACCGGATAGTTTTATGAACGCAATTTTTTATACTAATTTTATCCTCGGTTACATGAATGCAATAATAGTTGGTTATTGCATTCACTACCGGTTTTATAATTCTGGATACTTGCGAAGAGGCATAGTATATTGCCTTTTGAATATGTGGCATAGTTGAGTTTGGTTTTAAGAAAAAAGTATTTTTTTACATAGGCATAAAGCAGATTTATATGTGTGAGAAATATGTTATCTATTGGGTTTTGTTTTTATTGCGAGGCGAAACGGTATATTGTTTCTAAAAGTTAAAATGCTGTATTTATATTCTATTACAATACACTTTAAGATTAGGAATCTGAAGGTTTGGATATAATCACCTCCTTTTTTATAGTTTAAGAATTAAAAAGGAAGATTTTTTTTGTTTGTGTAAAAAATTATTGTTCATTCATTTCTAAATGAACCGTAATTTCAACTTCTTTTCCTATGGGAGTCATGCCGTTACCAAGATCAAAGTCTTCTCTTGTTAAGGATGTGTTTAATTTTAAACCAGCTTTATGCTTACCACTCTTGGGGTCTTTTATAATACCGTTAAGTTTTCCTGTAAACGTTATAGCTTCTGTTTTGTCTTTAATGGTTATATTACCAGTAAGACTAAATTTGTTATCTTCTAATTGTTTAAAGGATGTGCTTTCAAAACTAATGCTTGGATTTTTTTCCACATTAAAAAAATCATCTGATTTTAAATGCCCGTCTCTTCCTTCGTTGTTAGTGTTAATAGAGGAAGCATCAATAGTTACCTTAAATACAGGTTTTTCTAACTTTTCATTACTAGTTGCAGTAATATCAAAATTTGTAAAATTTCCGGTTACTTCAGAAATCATAAAATGAGACACAGAAAAATTAATAGAAGAGTGTGCATTATCCACTTTCCAAATAGTTTGTGCATTCGCAGATAGTAGGGTTATTATAGCTAAAAGTGTGAAAACTTGTTTTTTCATTTAAAAGTTCTTTTAATTTTTCGCTAATGTATTCTTGTACGTTCTATTGAAAAATAAAAATCTATAAGTAGAAGCAGATTTTCAGTTAAGCGTAACTTTTTTTAAGTAAGATAGAATTATAGCTTTTACTGATCTTTTAAAGTAATTCACTTAAAATAAAAGGTAATTGATAGAATAGTACCTTCTGTAATTACAGGTTAGATTATATTTGTTTTTACAAAGAAATTGTTAAATAGATTTTATTTGAAAAGCAAACACATATTGTTTTGGGTATTGTATAGCGTATTCATTTATATGATATTCAATATCCTTACAGATTCTTATCAAGCCCTGTTAAGAGCCATTGGTATGGTAAGTATGCAATTAATAGTATTTTATTTGAATCTAAAAATTTTATTACCCGGGTTTTACAAGCAAAAAAAATACCTGAGTTATAGCTCTTTTAATGTGCTGCTTCTTTTATTCGGAGTTTTTGTTATCGATTTTTTGATACGAGTTTCCCTGTATTGTGATAAATCCGGATATGGGTTTACTTTTGACACTATTTTTAATTATAAATTTTTTGATTTAACCAGTTTAGAAATCATTTTTAACCACATGATGCCTGTGCTTTTGGCTATTTTTATAAGTTTTATTATTTATACCTATACAGAACAAAAAAAACTAAAGGAGCAGGAAATTCTTTATATAAATGCAGAAAAAGATTTTTTAATATCTCAAATAAACCCGCATTTTTTGTTTAATATTTTAAATAATATTTACTCGCTAACCCTTAATGATAATAATAAAGGAGCAGAGGGGATCATGCAACTATCCAAAATGTTGGATTATTCTTTATATGGTGCCAAAAAAGGAATAGTAAGCCTGGAAGAAGAAATTAATTACATCACTAATTTTATACATTTATTTAAACTTAAAGATGATGAAATTGAAAAAGTTTCTTTTGTGTACGATGGTATTGATAAAAACCTGAAAATCGCACCAATGCTACTTATTCCTTTTGTAGAAAACGCTTTTAAGCATGGTAATGTAGAAGATGTAAAGAACGGATATATCGAGATCAGTTTAAAAACAAACAATGGAGTTTTACAGTTTATTTGCAGAAACACGTATGCGCCTAAAAAATCTGTAGATGCGTCCAGAGGAATCGGAGTTAGTAATGTAAAAAGAAGATTAAAATTGATATATGATAAACAATACCAATTGCGTATAGATGTTAAAGATAATATATATAGTATAGAGTTAAATATAGATACTAATGACATTTAATGTTATAATAATAGACGATGAACAACCTGCACGTAAACTTATTGAGAATTATGTTGCCAAAATAGATTTCCTGAAGCTTTTAGGTGCCTTTAAATGCGCTTTGGGGGCAATACCAATTTTAAAAAGAGAACAAGTAGATATCATGTTTCTGGATATAAGAATGCCAGAAATATCCGGACTTGATTTTTTAGAAACTTTAGATAAAACCCCAGAAGTTATTTTAACAACAGCGTACAGGGAATATGCATTAGAAGGGTATGAGTTTGATGTATTGGATTACCTGCTTAAACCAATAGAGTTTTCAAGATTCTTAAAAGCCATTAATAAAGTAGAGAATAAATTTAGATCTGTTCCTTTACCATACAACGCTATACAAGAAAAAACAAAATATATCTATTTAAAGCAAAAAAGTAAACAGATTAAAGTTGCACTATCTGATGTTTTATTTATTAAAGCCGAAAATGAGTACGTAAATTATTATCTTAAAAATAAACAAAAAATACTTATTCTGGGAGCCTTAAAAAATTTGGAAGAGGAATTACAAGATTCTAATTTTATTAGAATACACAGATCCTATATTGTTAATCTGGAGGCAATTGAATATATCGAAGGTAACCAGATTTCTGTAGGTAATCAAAAAATACCTGTTAGCGAAACCTATAAAAAAATATTATTTTCTAAATGGGGTAACTAATAAAATGAATATCCTTATAATTTTTTAAGAGGTTGTTTTTTTCTGTTCTTAAAAGACCCCTGTTTTTTATAGGAACTATTTCAAAATACTAGTCGTTAAAACATTAAAATTTAGTTTAAACTTTTGTTTCTTAAAAACATATCGATCTTAAATTTTTAACAGATAACACTGGTTCTTTTATAAGAACTATATTCTTATCATATTTTAGCTATTTTTGCTTTTAGTTATGAAAGTCTGTATTGCCGAAAAACCAAGTGTTGCCCGCGAAATTGCCTCTGTATTAGGTGCTAATACCAGATGCGATGGGTATTATGAAGGTAATGGGTATGCTGTAACCTACACTTTTGGACACTTATGCACACTATTGGAGCCTAATGATTATAAACCATATTGGAAAAGCTGGGATCTTAACAACCTGCCTATGTTGCCCGATAAGTTTAAAACCAAGGTAGTAGATAATTCGGGGATTAAGAAACAGTTTGGTATTATAAAAAAATTATTTGACAAAGCAACCGTAGTTATTAACTGTGGGGATGCGGGTCAGGAAGGAGAGCTGATACAACGATGGGTTATAGATCAGGCAAATTATAAAGGAGAAGTACAACGCTTATGGATCTCCTCATTAACTACAGAGGCTATTAAAGAAGGTTTTGAAAAACTACAACCTTCTGCAAAATATGATAATCTGTATTATGCAGGATTTTCAAGAGCAATAGGAGACTGGTTATTGGGTATGAACGCTACACGATTATATACCGTTAAACATGGGGGGTATAAACAAGTATTATCTGTAGGCAGAGTACAAACACCTACATTAGCTATGCTGGTTACCCGATTTAAAGAGATTAAGGATTTTAAACCACAACCGTATTGGGAACTGCAAACAGTATACAGAGACACTGTTTTTAATTGCGAAGAAGGCAGGTTTTTAAAAAAAGAAGAAGGAGAAGCCTTTGCCAAAGTGGTAAAAGAAAGTGATTTTGAGATTGTATCCATAACCAAAAAAAAAGGAAAAGAATATGCCCCAAAGCTTTTTGATCTAACAGGGCTACAGGTGTATTGTAATACTAAATTTGGGTTTTCTGCAGAGGAAACCTTAAAAATAGCGCAAAAATTATACGAACAAAAGGTAATTACCTACCCCAGAGTAGACACTACTTTTTTACCCAATGATATTTATCCCAAAGTACCCGGAATATTAAAAAAATTGAGTCGCTATCAAAATCTTACACAAACCATATTGAGTAAGAAAATTAAAAAATCTACTAAAGTTTTTAATGATAAAAAAGTAACAGATCACCATGCCATTATCCCTACAGGTGTTGAGATCAATTTACAGTACAATCAACAACAGGTGTATGATATTATCACAAAACGATTTATTGCAGTATTCTATGGGGATTGCTCGGTAGCAAATACCACCGTAATAGGAAAAGCAGATACGGTAACGTTTAAAACCACAGGGAAAGAAATTTTAGAAAAAGGATGGAGAGTAGTATTTGAAACAGCAAGCTCTAAAGAAAAAAAAGAAAAAGATATACTGCCTTCTTTTGTAAAAGGAGAAAAAGGAGCCCATGAGCCCTCTTTTTTAGAAAAAGAAACCAAACCACCAAATCAATATACCGAAGCTACCTTATTACGAGCCATGGAAACCGCAGGCAAACAAGTAGACGATGATGAAATGCGTGAATTGATGAAAGAAAACGGTATTGGCAGACCTTCTACAAGGGCTAATATTATCGAAACACTTTTTAAACGAAAGTATATTGAACGTAATAAAAAACAAATCCTGCCAACTTTAACAGGAATACAGCTTATAGATACTATACAAAATAAATTGCTCACTTCTGCCGAGCTTACCGGACAATGGGAAAAGCAGTTAAAAGAAATCGAAAAAGGAAACTTTTATGCAGGTACATTCATTAAAAACATGAAAAAAATGGTGGATGATTTGGTATATGAAGTTCGTACAGAAAAAACACATGCCAATATCTCACATATAGAAATAACTAAGGTTTCTGACTCTAAAAAGGTAAAGAAAGAAAAAACAATTAATGACGAGGCTTGCCCAAAATGTAAGCAAGGAAAACTTATAAAAGGTAAAACTGCTTATGGATGCAGTGCTTATAAAAATGGATGTGATTTTGTGCTTCCTTTTTATTTTGAAGGTAAGAAAATATCCAACAAACAATATATTAGATTACTCCAAAAAGGATGTACCGTTAATCTTAAAGGTTTTAAAACTACTGAAGGGGATAAAGAGGGATTGATTCGTTTTGACGATCAATTTAAAATACTTTTAGAAGAAAAGAAAACCACAAGTGTTTCTACTCCGGATAAGATTCCTAATCCTATGCCTTGTCCTGTTTGTAATACAGGAACCGTTGTAAAAGGCAAAACTGCTTATGGATGCAGCGCATACAAAAATGGTTGCGACTTTAGATATCCATTCCAGACAGTTCGGGAAAAAGCAAAAGGAAGACCATTAACCGCTTCTTTGGTTTTTTCGCTATTGCAAGAAAAAAACAAAACAAATTAAGTGTTTTTTGTACATGACAAAAATTTACGTGATATATAGGATGAGTAGATTTGTCATTCCGTTGAAGAACGGAATCCACTCATTGACAATACTATATCAAAATGGATTCCACAGCCTATGCTGGAATGACAAAAAACAATGAATACACATAAGGGGGTACCCCCTTGCTTGCAACCATCTATGGGTCATTAAGGTGGTTCGAAGGGTGACTGAGGTGGTTCGAAGGGTGACTGAGGTGGTTCGAAG